>NZ_JAVJZI010000070.1:0-29462 GCF_040223135.1 Coleofasciculus sp. G3-WIS-01 | reverse complement strand
TGATTTCTAATACCCTTAATATTGTAGAAGCTTTGGGAGGCGATTATAAAGCATTTCTTTACGTGGGCAATTATTGTTTACGGTGGTGTTCGTCTTTGGTCTTTTTTCTTTGGTGGGGGGGGGTTTTGTGGTGCGGTTTGCGGGGGGGGGGGGGGGTTTTGTTGTACCGTTATGGGTGGGGAGGGCGGGTTTTGTTGTTCATTTATCGGTGGGGAGGGCGGGTTTTGTTGTTCCGTTATCGGTGGGTAGCTGAATTTAGTCCCTAAACCCGCCCCTACAATTGTCCCTAAACCCGCCCCTACAAATGACCAATGACAAATGACCAATGACAAATGACAAATGACCAATGACAAATGACAAATTCTAACGCCGTCTCCTTCCCGTCGAACGCTGACGGCTGCCAGAATTGCTACCAAAACCACCGGAACGATTCCTGCGCGTCGAATCAGATTTATTAGAAGGGCGCAAATTACTAGATCCGAAACCTGAACCTGTCGCCCGATTACCTGTTTGGCGATTTTTGTCAGCCGTTGCAGATGTATCAGATGAGCGTCTTAATTGACCTGTACTGCGGAAGGCTTGACGATTTTTTACCGCAGGTGGTGGTTGATTATGACGGGCTTGATATCGGTCTACCGCTTGGGAGTAGGTGCTTCCATATCCACCATATCCAGTCATTATCCCACCCGGTTGATAAACAGGGGGTACATAATAGCTGGGTCGAAATAATAAACTCCCCAAGGCTTGACCCGCCATAGCGCCTGCAAATGGTGTCCAGAAACTGGATTCCCGCCGCACAATTACGGTTTCCGGTTGACCCGTTTGAGTATTCGTTTGGGTTTGGGTAACGTTATGGACATATTCAATCCGAAAGTCCTCACTCAAGTACATATCGGCTTGACCATTTTCGATCTGCAAATAAGCCTTTTTACCCGCCGCTATTTCCTCATCGGTTAGACGGGCTAATCGCAAATCTGGACTACGAAAAACAGGGGGTGTACCGGCTGGCGTATTCAGCAACATCAGGTTATATTCACCACTGACATCATCGTAAGTGGCTTGTTGAACCGGATATTTCCCATTACTAAACTGCTGGGCATTTGAGGTAACATTGACCGTCTTATTTGGAGTTTTGTTGACGGAAGCCGAACCACAAGCTAGGGTGGTTAGACACAATGACAAAGACATGAAAATGATGATAAATTTTCGCAGCATATCAGAAAATTATTGAATTGGGTGATTCATTAGCAACTGTGAACAGATTAATCTGAAATAATAGTATCATTGGTGGTACTATTACACCTTAGCGTAATTACCCCAGTTGATTAGATATTCCGGAAAAGTAATTGAGCCTTTGATTCAGCTTATCCCAGGGGCTGATAAAATAACAGAATGCAACAGATTACAGGGACAACTAAACTCTTGGGCTTAATTGGTCATCCGGTGGAGCATTCTCTATCACCAATTATGCACAATCGCGCGATCGCACAGTTGGGTGTGGATTATGTCTATCTCCCTCTACCTGTTAAACCGGAGGATTTAGATGTCGCCGTGGCGGGGTTGGCGGCGATGGGTTTGCAAGGCTTTAATATTACGATTCCCCATAAGCAAGCCATTATCCCCCTGTTATCGGAGGTATCCGATATCGCCCAACTCGTGGGTGCGGTGAACACCGTTTGGCGTACTGATAAAGGGTGGAGTGGGACAAATACCGATGTCTTAGGGTTTATTGCACCCTTGAACCAATATCAGCGAGATTGGCATCAAACCAAGGCGGTAGTATTAGGCTATGGCGGTGCAGCACGCGCTGTTGTCGTGGGTTGTATGCAGTTGGGTTGTCCTGAGATTTGGGTTGTGGGTCGTAATCCCGATAAGTTAAGTCAGTTTCAGCAAAGTTGGGCAAATACTCCCTTATATCCAATTCTACAGGCTTATCCCTGGGAGGAAATGCCACAATTACTACCACAAGCCGATTTACTGGTGAATACAACGCCTGTGGGGATGTCTCCTCATGTGGAGCAATCTCCTGTAGATGAACAGACAATGCAAGGATTACCCAAAGGCGCGATCGCGTATGATTTAATTTACACCCCCAATCCCACAAAATTTCTGCAACAAGCCAAACAACAAGGCGCGATTCCCATTGACGGCTTGGAAATGTTAGTGCAACAAGGTGCAGCCGCCTTAGAAATTTGGTTAAAACAAACACCACCCATTGAGATCATGCGAGAATCCCTGCAACAAATTTTTTCCTCGTAGGGGTGAAGTAGGGGTGAAGCATTTGGGAAATTAACTGTTGACACCAACGGCAAACGCCTCTACCCATATTTCACCCAATCCCCAGAATTAACATTTTTTCTGATTTTATCCTTAATTAAATTAAAGGCGGTTAAGCCAGGGGGGATGATGGTTGTCAAGGGGAAGGGTTTCTATCATGATCGATTAATTAAAGGCTTAATTTTTTCAGCAACGACTGATGCGCCAGCTTGTTTTTCCGGTTGGCGAGTATACCAATAAGCCCAGGCAATTAACACGGCTTGAAAAGGTAGCCGAATCCAATAAAACAATTGACTGTGGGGAATTCCTTCAATCTTGATGTTATGCAGTGTCATGTAGATATTGGCAGGAAACACTGCAATAAACAGAGCAATCAATCCCCAAGCGGCGGCGACGCTGACAAATGGAATCATTAAGCCAATACCGCCGAGAATCTCGAAGAACCCGCTCACGTAGACAGACGTCAAGGGGGGAAAGGGTGGGGGAACGATGCGGGCATATTGCTCAGGTTTCAGGAAATGGGTGATACCGACGATGATGGTACATACAGCAAGAACACCCCGAAGGATTTCTTTGCGGCGATAACTGTTGTCTGGTGCTTGAGACATAAGGAATAGAGGAAACTCACGATCACAGGATAGAGGCTGAGTCGCGATCGCGCGTCTATCGGGAGTTAGCTATTATTGGAGAGTAAGGGTAAGATCCTATAATTCCCAAATAACTCTCGTTAGCGAGATACGGCTCTATCCAAAATCATTTTCAGATCAGCCGGACTTCTTGATATGTCATGTTGCCAATAACCAAAGCCTCCATGCTGGTTAACAGCTTGAATCCACTGCTCTAGAAATCCACGCTTGACTTCATCTTTCTGAGTGATGTTACCCTTAGTTTCGATAATTAAAAAACTACCCGTTTTTAAGCGAATAATGAAATCAGGTCGATATTTGCGGATAACCCCTTCAAATATGTAGAAAATATCAAAACCTAGGTGGTCATTTTTGACCCAAGCGTCTACATGAGAATTTCGATCTAGCTCGAATGCTTCACTAGCTTCCCAGGTGCTATCAAAAGTGCAGCAGTTGATATGAGACTTCCGAGTATACTCACAGGGCTTGCCTGTGTACCAAGTTCGCATATCAGCCGTAGATCGGATGGGATTCTCCTGATCGAAAACTGGAACAATTTTCTCTGTGTTTTCATAATATATTGCACTCCAGATATGTTGGACAATTTTTCTTAAGTTAAGAGTGATAATGAGGCGACGCTTAATTTCATCTTGATTTAAAGGTGGAGGATAAATTTTAATTCGATCCGAGTGGATAAACTGCTCGACCAACTGAATTAATCGGGCAAGCAGGTATTCCTTACTACCCTTCCAATCAGGTTTCATCTGATCGAAAACATCCCTGGCTGCCTCAAAGGTATTTGTTTGCATCCGGCGATATCGACCCAAATCTTCTAGGTTAATTTCCTTAATCTTGGTCACATCAGGCTTGCCATCTACCAGAGGAGCTAATTCTGCCAAAGTACTTACATCAAATGCATCTAATTCAAGAGACTCTACCCGCCTCATATCAAGTTTTAGTTCTGGCTTATAGACGTAATCAATCCGAATGATGTTTGGAAAGCTAATCTCAAACTGTTGTTTTTCAGGAACGGGTTTGATTTCTGTTTTGGGAGAAGGAGGAGGTGGTGGAGTACCGTCATTTGATTCATGGGGGAGGAATGTAAACGGTACACCAAAAATGTTGACGTATTCAGGTTCAAGTAAGTTTGTGTCCGGATTAATTTCATAAGTTGTTCTTCGTAAACCCCTACCGACAACCTGTTCACACAGGAGCTGGCTGCTAAAGGCACGAATACCCATAATGTGGGTCACAGTTTTGGCATCCCATCCTTCAGAAAGCATGCCAACAGAGATAACGTTCTGGATTTGTTCACCCGGTTTGCCCACTTGTCCTACTGTATCAACAGTTTGCCGCAACAACTCGGCTTGTTCTTTTTTGGAGAGTTGGCGGATGGGTTCATCATCTGTGATCTCATCTTCACTGGTATCTTGAATAGGCTCTCGCAGTTCAATGTTATCTTCTTGGGACTCTGCTATTCCTAGAACTTTAGAATCGATATGCAGGGTTCGTTCGGGAATACAGAGTTCTTCGATATGAATTTTTTTGTGGTCAAAGGCGTACTTAATTCGCGCCGCCGTTTCAGTGCGATTAGCCACAGAAATCATGACTGGCGGAACTTGATGTTTTGCTTGTTTCCAAGCTTTGGCAGTTTCTAACCAATCTTGTCCCAAAAGGTAGTAACCGTTATTCAGTAGATCGGGAAGAGACTCATTGGACTTCGCCCTGCGGTTAACATCATCCTTAACCTCAGAGTCTGTGTAAAGGTGATAGAGGCGAGATTTATAGTCTTTGTTTAGTTTGCCATCATCTCGAATGACCACACGAGGCGTTTTTACTAGACCCGATTCGATTGCATCATTCAATCCAAAGTCACTCACAATCCAACTGAAAAGGGCTTCTTCCGAGCTTTTTTTGCCAGAGGGAGCAAAAGGAGTGGCAGAAAAATCAAAGCAACTTAGAATACTTCTGCTGGAATGAATCCGATCTAGTCCGCCAACCCATTTTGTTGCTTCTTCGAGTTCATCTTTTCTGACCCCTTTCACTTTAGATTCAGCGGGAATGCGCCATGCGTGATGAGCTTCATCGTTGATAACAATAATGTTCTTAGCATTTTTCAGTTCACCTAGCACTTCCTGGGCATAGGCTTCATTACTTTTAGCGCCACGCTTATCTACACTCTTCTTTTTGGCTATCTGTTCTTCGGTTTCCCAGTTAAGGGCGTGCCAGTTACGAATCAAAATTTTGCCCTGGCGCAGTTTATCAAATAAACCAAGAGGAACGATGTTAAAAATTTCGTAGTAGTTATTTTCAGCAGAAGGAATCAAAACCTGCAGGCGGTTTTTGACGGTTAGCCCGGGCGCAACGACAAAGATGAATTTAGAAAAGCGAGTATCTTGGGGATAGGTGGCTTTGTTAATAATCTGCCAAGCTATCAGCATTGCCATCACAATCGTTTTGCCAGAACCCGTCGCCATTTTGCAGCAGAGGCGTTTGAACTCTCCACCATCGGACGGAATGTCTATCCCGACTCGATGAGCTGGGGGTGATTCAGTCAGCCAGATTAGTGTTTCAATGGCTTCTAATTGGCAAAAGAAGAAAGGGTAGTCTCGCTCTTCTGGGTTGTACCAGTATTCTAATAGGCGTTTAGTGATGCCTGTAACACCAGGATAACCCTCCTCACGCCATGCTTTGACGCGATCGCGGATTTGGTTGACCAGGGGGATTTCAACGAATTCGCCAGGATCATCGAAGGATTGGGAGCTTTCTGAAGCAATGATGTAGCCTGCGGGTCTTCTACCTGGGACACGGCTAAAGAGGCGAGTTTGGCGATCGTATTTCCAATACTCTTTCGGCTCTTCATAGGGAGAGTTTATAATAAGTTGGTCAATTTTGTTTTTAGACATCATCGATATCTCCCTTAATTCGAGTTATGTCAAGAGCGGTAAAGGTAAATCTCATGGGCTTGCAACGAGGTAAGAATGTCCGTTGCTTCATGATCGAGGTTTATCCTGATTTCTTCCTTGATCCGTTCAATTCTACTGGGTAGGTTCGGGGCATCACTTTTTAGTTTACTATGTTTTTGCCGTCTCTTTCTTTTGTTTTTATCAGATCGGTTCCTTTTGCTGTCACCTCTTTTTTTCTGATCGTCTGAGAGGGTATAATCACTATCATTTGTCACTAAGTCACATAAGCTAAGCGCTGCTGTATGCACAAAGATACAGTCTGTGGTTTCTGGTTGATTATCATCATTCAGAATTATGGTTTTGAGGGCTTTATCTAAGGGTAAGTTAATTTCGGTATCAACATAATGATGGTCATTGAAAAGGAGCCAGTATCTCAAAATTTGGATTTCATCTCTTTCATCGTCAGACTGGCTAATTCTTGAATTCAATCTATGCTTGTATTCATTCTTAATCCGTTTGCCCTGATCAAGGCAGAGCCTGTAATCTTGTTTCTGTAAAAACTTGAGTAGTCGATTAATATGTTTTTCTTCGGTTTTGGCTTGCCAGTTACCCAAAACTATATTTTTGGGTTCATAGAGTAGATGCTCAAATATATTAGTATCAATCACAATTAGAGATGATTTATTATTTTCTGACATGGCTAAAACGAACTTTGAATTCTAACCCATCTATTGAACAATTCATAATAAAGTCTAAATTAATATCAAGTTAATTATAATTCTAATGCTTCTATGAGATCAGCTCCAAAAAACTCCATTGGCAAACCCTTTTCTAAACTGCCATCAGGTTTGATATCTAGGTTTTTAACATTTACTACCTGATCTTCAGTGTGGAAATACGCCACCGATACATGATCAGGATTTAATTGCTGATGAGCAACTAGACGACGCAGGCGAAGCATAAGATTTGCACTATGGGTTTCGATAAGTGATGGCACCCGACGCTGATTCCATAAATCGGCAAAGAAAGAACCCATTGCCAACTGAGCCGTAGGATGAATTTGAGCTTCCGGTTGTTCAACGATTAGCAGTTGTCCCCGGTTGAGTAAAGCTCCCTGTACAAAAATAGGAATGCATTGACTGACACCAAAACCAAAATCAGCCAGGTAAGCCTCTGCACCAGTAAGCTTATTCTTGGCACAAAATTCGGGGATAAACCCTTTTACACGCGCTTCAAATCGGACTTCTTCAATGTCAACCACTGATTCCATCTGCTGCAAAACAAACTCAGCTCTTTGACCACGTTCTTCACTAAGAAGTCTTTGTAGGTGAGGCATCGCATATTCGCCCCGATGACCGACATCATCTGGAGGCGGACTTCCCAAGATGACACTTCTTTGTGACTCTTCCCGTATTGGGGAAAGATGACGCATCGATATTATTTCACGACGTATACCATCTAAATAAAGATTATCAAACGCGGATTTAAGAATATCAACTGGGCTATTGGGTAATGGAAAGGTCAGGAACCTTGTTCTCCGAATATTATTCTCTTGCTTTTTGAAGATTTTATTGCCGCCAATATTACAGGTAACGGAATGTTTTCCTCTGGGGCTTTTGCTATAGGGAATACTTCCCACAATAGAAAACTGCGCTAGCAACGCTCTCGCGGGTATCTCCGCAGAAACTCTGACACTAGTCTCTTGTTCCAGTGAATCCTGAGTGGAAATAGTAGAGGATGTTCGTAAATTGACGTTTAAATCAACACTCGTGCCTTCTAAATTCTCTATTGGTTTACTTTGTTGCAGTTCTTCTCTAATTTGCTGAATGGCAGGTTCAGGTAAATCATTGGTTTCAATCTCTAGCGTAAATTGAAATGACTTACCGCGAGACATCGAATTTTTCAAATCCTGGAACGTGCCAAGGGTTGTATGTCGTCCCTCTGTAACAAAGAAGCCAGCTTCACTGGACTCAAGGGTTTGCTGAAGCATTAGCAAGAATTTAATGAGTGTCGATTTTCCCGCACTGTTGCGACCAATCAGAATGGTGATCGGTCGAATACGCACATCAATTTCCTCTCGGAAGGCGCGAAAATTTTTTAATTTGATTCGGGTCAGCATCTATATACTCTTACCGGGTTACGTTTCTCTAGGTTAGGCGAATGATCTTTAAGGATTCGATACCCCGATCATCCACTATCTTGACGGCAATCTGTTGATAGTCTCCCATTTCAAAAGGCAGTGATACTGTGCCTTGATAAGACTCAATTAAATCTTCGTCAATCTCAGCTTTTAGATTTTTGGCAAGGCGAGACCAGCCATCTTTTGCTCCTGCCATTGGGAAGAAAACCTGCCGAGGAAAGAGACTTCTACCGTCATAATCGGTATCGAGCATCCAGATGGCAATTTTTTCGACGCTGCCCGATTCAATGTTGCCCGTTTTCGTGTTGTAGTAGTCGAAACCATATACTTCAACTTCCCACTTCCCTGTATTTTCACCCCAAGTAATCCGGCGGAGAGCGACATCCGGTTGACCGATAAGCCAGAAGCTTTCATTGCTAGCACGTTTTTTCTTCAAGTCTTCTGTTAATAAGTCAGCATTCATCTGTACCTTGAGTATGGTAATCCCGGGCCAGTTGGTTTCATCGATGTCTTTTGCCGCTTCAGGGTCAAATTGAAAGGCAGCAAAGATAACGAGTTTGGGTCTAGGTACAAGGGTTTGAGCTTCCTGAATCGCCATCTCTACCTGCCGTTGCTCTAAGGGGGTGTGTTCTGAACCAAAAGAAACAACAACCCTCATGGGTTGACCGTAAGTGCCACCACTTTCTTTAACTGTGTTAGCGCCTCGGTCATTCGGTTTGGTTTCAGCATCAGCATGAAGCCAACGAGTACCCGGTAGGGGTTCTACCCGCGAAAACAGAATGTACTGACCATTTTTCCCCCGAATTCCAGTTTTGAACAGTTCATCTCGCCATTCAGCTTGTCGTAGAGTTTCACCAGAACGAGCAATGGATTCATCCGCAGGTTGCTGATTGTTCTCAATCTCATCAATTGGTGTTACGACAGGAGCAGGTACGGCTTCAACGGTAAAGGGACCCGTTACTCTGACTTTTGATTTGTCTATAAGTGGCTGATCATATAGTGTCTCTGTGGCAGCGTATTTCTGAATTGCTTGCTCAATTTCTACTGGCGTCATGCCTTCCCGAATTTCGGGATTATTTGCAATAGATTTAAGTGTGATGTGAGGAACTGTTTTGTAATTAAATCCTCCGCCAACTCCTTCTTCTGGATGTGTCAATTCGTAATAGTCAAATACGGCTGTCATCAATCGTTGCTTGGCTAATGTAATCGCAACTCGTGACGTATCACAGGTAATCCATCTGCGTCCCCACTGTTCAGCAACGTAGGCAGTTGTGCCAGAACCACAGGTAGGATCTAGAACGAGATCACCTGGATCTGTAGTCATAAGGAGGCATCGTTCAATGACTAATTCTGATGTTTGAACAACATATTGCCTCTCTGTACCAATTTGAATAGATTCCCAACGATCAGACAGAGGAATTACAGGAAAATCATCAGCATATCTCTTGTACCGGAGAGTATTCCCTGTTCTCACGATTCTACTTTGTAAAGCAAGGTTTGATAAACCTTTAATTGTAGTTTTCCAATGAGTACCAGGTTTAGGCATAAATAGCATTCCTTCAAAATCAAACTCTTGGAAACTACTTGATGCGCCATCTGAAAGCAGGCTAGTTAACTGATATCTACGACCTTCAGGAATAGACTGTTTCCCTTGTATTTCGTTTGTTTTCAGTCTACGGTTGCTTCCATCTTTAAATTCGATATAATCATAACGATCTAGGGATTTATGACCCTGCTCTCTTTCCAAATAGAGTTGATGGTATTTCGTTTGGTTCTTATCAGATGCATACCAGATAATGAAATCAACTGTTGTGCCAAGTAAATTAGAAGCGATGCCACCAGTTTTCTGAAAAGTTATAATGCTACAAAAATTTTTTATTCCAAATATCTCGTCCATCAAATTTCTAACAAGATGCACATTTTCATCAGAAATTTGGACAAAAACACTACCACTCTCTGACAGCAACTCTCGTGCCAACAACAACCGATCGCGCAAATAAGTCAAATACGAATGAATCCCTAACTCCCAAGTATCTCGAAATGCTTTAATCATTTCCGGTTCTTGAGTCAAGTCCTCATCCTTACCATCTCTAACATCCCGCTTATTCACAAACGGCTGAAAATTAGAGCCATACTTAATTCCATAAGGCGGGTCAATGTAAATCATCTGCACCTGTCCCGCCATTCCCTCTTTTTCCAGTAGAGAATTCATTACTAGAAGAGAATCTCCAGCAACCAACCGATTTGTCCAATTGTGCTTATGCTTATAAAACTCGATCGCCTCCCGAATGGGGGGATTTTCCTCTGGTTCTTGAAATAGTGATAACTGTATGGCTTCCTGATGCTTCTGCTTCCGCACCGCTTCAACGATACTACGGGGATCGATGCGTTCATGAACATGCAGTGATACGGTAGGCACTTCAAAACTGGTATGTTCCGCCTTGCCAGCCCAAACCAACTGTGGGTCAAGATGGGGATCATAGGCATACTCTTTGCTACCCATATCTGGATCGGTGTCGGGGGTAACTAACCCAATGGGTGGGTTATTGACTCGTTGCTCGTTTTTGTGCCTGTATTGTTCAATGGGTCTTTGCTCTGGTTTCCTCTTTCTAGCCATTAACTCTCCCTAGCCTCAGAGCTTTCAATGTACAACTTATGCGATCGCTGTGCCGAATTTTTGGGAAATTTTTACAATCGCCCTACCCTACCAACCGACTTGCCCAGCGCTGGTGAATCACATCCAGTCGCACTGGAATAACAGGCTGACCTGATTTGAGGGATGCGATCGCCGCATCTGTGACAAAGTGATTATAGGATTAATTGGTTACGAGATGAGGCGACCAAACAGGGTCTCGCTCTCAATCATTAAATAGTGAATGTACTCCAAGAGCGATCGCCTCCCGTTCCACCTGATGCTTCCCGCTTTTCCCACGCTAGTTGTTAATGGAACAGAAGTCAACCTTGATAAACATTTTCCGAAATTTTAATTGATCGGCTCATCCTGCAAATATTCCAGCATCAATAAACGCAAGTAATCCAACATTCTAATATAAGCCTTCATTTGATCATACTTGCCATTACTGTCAAAGTAAAACTGGACGATAACAGGTATCCTAAAAACTCGCATTTCTCGCAATTGCTCAATTGCCTTGGTTTCATTTGTAATCCACCCTTGCACCTGAATTTGATTGGCATAACCCCGGAGACTTACCCTTAAGAGTTAAATTTCCTCTAACAGGGAAAACTCTTCATTAGATGGACGAAAATTAGCCACAATTTTTTTTCGATCTTTTTGAGTATTTTGATAGACTATTTTTAGCTGATCTAACAAATGTACAATATGATTTTTAGTTGTTTCTTTCTCATTTAAAACAGCTTCACTCATCGTTAACTCCATAGGTTACAATTTTTTCAGTACCAAATTTGTCAAGGCGATGATGGAGAATCTGCCTGTTGTGCGATCGCGTCTCACCGAGGATGGGCAATAGCAACTGACGATAAGAGGGCAATCTCGTTTATTCAACGGGAGATCTCGCAGCTTCAAATTATATCAACAGAGGAATGAAATTCTGTAATCTAAATACATTGTTTTTGTTTGATAGGGTCTAAGAATACCGGATTTGCAGCAGTAGTCTATCTGCTTTAACTGGAGAAATGACTCGGTGAATGCAGGAAGGGTCTTGAACAAAACCAAATCCACTTTCTCCTTCAATGATCAGTTGATTGTCTTGCCCGTAATAATTAAGCACAGCTTTGTCCGACTGACGACCCGCTGAAAAGGTCATGTAAAGTGGCTTTTTCTGATGAGAGCCTTTGATCATAACGTGAGCGCCCGAATCAGCATTCACATCCGTGATATAAAAATAGGCGGTCATAAAGTTGTACCCAGCAATATCATAGTGAAAATTAGTGGGTGGATAACTCTGTCTAATTTTCGGCTCGGACAGATCTGAAACTAAACTCCAAGTCAGATGCTGGGTAATTTGGTTGGGCCAATACCCCAGATAGTTCTTAACGATTTGCAACAGCAGCGAATCTTGGGTAATTTTTTGAATGGCTTCACAATCCATTACATCACGCACCAAGGCACGCAGCACTGGATGCTTACCTCGCCTTCGACCATTTCTAATTACCTCTTCGATGAAAAACTCGTCGTCAGACTCAGGTTCAATACAAGGTGTTTGAATGGCATATTGATAGATTTCTTTTACCATTGACGGCGATAAATGCAGACCAAATCCTACTCCTTCATGACGGAGTTGTTGGACACATTTATCTAGGGAAACACCGTCAAACATTGAATCAGAAGCAATCTTCAGGCGTTTTTTATAGAAATCGGGATTTAGGCGCTGTCGCCTAGCTTGGAGAAGACTATATATTCTCCGACAGATGAGGAAACGACCAAACCGCTGAGTGAAGTCTCCTTTGGTTAACCGCTTTATCGGGTTTAATGCTGAACTTAAGCGTCCCTTTGAACGTTCTAATGTGGCAGTTTTCATGACAATTCTCAAGACACTTGGCTACATCTACTACTCTCATCATTACTTTTGAGGATCAGGAGTGTCACACCCACTTTGAGATCAGTAATTCACGCCGCGAAACTGATCCTTTATTTCTTATAAGGAGAATAGTACAGCCGATATCAAATACAAAATCCGGGTTAGCTACCCCCGTTATAACCTAGTCCGCGCAGGCGGACTTTGTTTGTGTAGCAGCGATTTCAATCGCCTCCTCAAAAGCTTTCTTTCGCTTTTGCGAAAAAGATGAAACCTGTGCTTCTAACTCATCGCAAGCTTCACGGACTAACCGCAACCCTTCCTCCTTTTCTAGCTGAGCGCCTGCGGGGGCAAAATGTTGCAAAATTTCCGCTTCTGTTGTTTGATATTCACCCCAATCTGATTTCAACTTTTCCAGGTAATTAATTCCCTCGCTACCATCTTGAATGGCAAACTCTAAAATAGAATCCAGATAAGCCGTAACCTTAGAACTCTTCACCCCCTCCGTCACAGCAGCAAATAACAATTCCCCATTAAGATAGTCAAAATCTGGCACAAATAGCCAATCCCCTCGTAACTCAAAGGTATGAACGCCTTGAGCAGGTCTAACTGTTATTCCTTCCTGTCTAACTCGCCGAGCTGCATTGTAAACTAATCTGATAATTGTCAAAATCACGTCTGGATAGTTACTATCAATTCCCCTTAGTTCCACTGTTCCTAATGCATTAAGCCGAACCGGATTCCAACCCGCTTTTAATAAATTTCCGCCGCCCTCAGTAAACAAATTCCGCTCAACTCCAGCCTGATCCATCGCGGCTAGCCATGCATAATAGCGTTCAAATTGCAACTCAACTAAACGTTCCACAGAATCCGCATAAGGCATTAAACCGCCGACGGATTGTAAGTTAGTATAAACCCCTTCCCAGCCAAATCGGTCACTCCCGCGATAGCGGACAATGTGATAAGCAAGTCCCGTAGCTTCTCCTTCATAAAAGGGACAGGCGCGTCCCAAGGCAATGAGTGCGGAATCTAATGCTGTGGCTAAATTATAAATATTAATTAGTTCCTCGCGTTCGGCGGCGCTGCTGTTGTAAGAAACACCGACGCGGGAATTAATAACTCCTGGCGGTACTTCTAAATGTAAATGTGTCCCCGTACATTTACCGGCATTCAAAAATCGGTCATAGCCAACGGTGCGAACCTGGACATGATAGCTTAATTTATCTCGAATGACGGGAATTAAATGCAACGGATAGTTGGATAGGGGATAAAGCCTCAGATGCATCTTTTGCCCCACCTGTAATACCAGTTGTAAATTCTTTATATAGGCTGTTGCTAATTCTGTGGGAGTATGGGCAGGAGGGGTATTAATTTCTATCATTCCCTTCACCCACTCTGGCATAAAATAATCGGGATTCAGACCAATGGCTTCGGCTTCTTGGCGACAATTCTGTAAGAATTCATCCGCACGATTGGAAAACATTCCCGCTTCGTCTACGAGGAAAAATTCTTGTTCTAAACCGATGCGACGTTTGCTTAGTTTCATGGTATAGTGGTCAGGGTTACTGGGTTATTTAAAGGAGGCAGAGCCTCCCCAAGAGCATTCCCAGGCAAAGCCTAGGAACGAGCCTTAAACCTCCACCACGGCTTGCTGATACACCTGTTGTGTCACCTGAACTAACCGTTGCATGGCGGTTTCTAATTCGCGCTCGCTGGCGGTGAGACTAATCCGAATGCACTGATGTTTGTGTTCCCACTCTTCCCGTAATCCAGGAAAAAAGGTGTTTCCGGGAACGACAATTACCCCCACCTGCTTTAAGTGTTGATAAAAGTCCCAATCTGTTATCGGTAAATCTTTTAACCACAACCAGGCAAAAATTGCGCCTTCACCTCTATGTAAAAACCAAGGTAACTCCTTGGGCATAAATTGGTTCAACGCTGTTTCTAAGACGGCAAACTTTTGCTGATAATAAGGACGAATTACATTAACAGAAATCTCAGCCAATGCGCCAGAATTAATCGCCCGTGCTGCGATCGCTTGTCCGTAACGGGAGGAATGGATGCACAGATTCGTCTGGAAGGATTCCAAAATACCAATCAGGTTCGGATCACCAATAGCGACGCCAATCCTTTCTCCGGGTAATCCGGCTTTGGATAAACTCAGGCAATGGATAATATTATCACCAAAAATTGGTGTCATTTCGGTAAAGTTTAATGCCGGAAATGGGGGCGCATAAGCGGAGTCAATGAACACCGGCACATGATCAGGTGCGGCGAGTTCGGCAATTTTTCGCACTTCGTTATCACTGAGAACGTTACCTGTGGGATTACAGGGACGAGAAAATATTACACATCCTGTCGTTTGGTTAATTTTCAATTGGCTGAAGTCGGGACGATATTTATAGCGATGCGCCGCTTCATCAATATCCAGGCTGGGTTTGTAGGCAATTACCGCTTCTGGGGTTAAGCTGACGCCACCATACCCGGTATAATCGGGACTCAGGGGGAGAACAATTTGTTTTAACTCACCGGCTTGGGTATAACCGCCAAAGGCATTCGCCCCATAGAAGTAAATGGATTGAGAACCGGGAGTAATTAAGATATTCCGTTCAGTTAGGCTTAAACCATAACGCTGATTGAAATCCCGTGCGATCGCGTCAATTAAGGGCTGGTATCCTTGAGATGACCCATAGCGGCAAACCACCTCTCCGTATTCGGGACTTGCCAAGAGTTGGGTGGTACAGTCTCGCCACAATTGTTCCACCTCCGGCAAAATCACCGGATTTCCCGCACTGAGATTAATAAACTCCTGTCCCTGACCTAATCGTAGCGTTTCAATGATATCTTTCATAATAGCCCGGACGCCCGTCAGGTTGGACATCTGAGTGCCGAATTGAGTTAGAGACGGTTCTATCATGGGCGATCGCACTCGTCACAGAGGTTAACTTACTTTGCCGCGAATTGAGTCAAGATTGCTGATTCGCTGGGGGCTTTATTCATTTAACCGCAAATTTCCCAAACCGACTCCCCACGTTCCCTGTCTTATTCTTAAATGCAATATCGGATATTGATCGTTCACTTGGGGAAATGTAAAATTTTTGGTTTTGCTTAACTTTTATTTAGTATTGTCAATCAAGGTAAACTAATGTTTCTCTGTACTAATTTATTAATTAATTATGACATATATTTATGCAATAAACAATAAGTAAAAGCATTATCAAGCTTTGATGAAGCTTCCATGTTTTTTATGTAAAGCTTTCATAAAGATATCGATTTAATATTGACGAAGTTCCAAAGAATTATCTACTGTTTATGTGTCAATTTCATTTTTTAGGAAAAAAATATGAAATTTAATCTATCTACATTAACTAAAACAACTCTATCCGGTGTAGCTATCACAGCTACTCTGGGATGTTTAGCTTCTTCTGTGGACGCGCTCACGTTAGCTAGCTCTTCTGGCAGTTGGAGCAATGTGGTTTTGGATAATGGACTGACAGTGAATCCTCCAGGTAGCAATACTGTGGAATTCCTGAGTGTGGGAAATGAAAATCAAATACTATGGGGTGTTCCTGCAGTTGGCAGCCCTGGCAAGAGTGGCTTGGGATTTGCTGGAGTAGAGAACAAAAGTTTTAGTATAGGTGAAGTGTTTGAAGTTGGTACCCTGCGCCACTTTAATACCCCCATATTAGCATCTAGTCCGGGTGCAAATACAGCCGACCTAGGAATTACTTTAGATATTAGCACCGTAGATTTAGAGCAGGCGTTCACCTTCAATGTCATCATTGACGAAACCCTAAATTCCACACCGTGTCAGTATGCCAGTGATCCGGGAAATCCCTGCTCGGATAAAGTTTCCTTCTCCAACACTGTTTCATCCAGTACTTTCCTGATTGATGGAATAGAATACAATATCGAGTTGCTTGGGTTCCGTGATACTCCTACGGGAACTTCTATCAATAAATTGATTACACAAGAAGATGGCACGAATCAAACCAAGCTTTTTGCGAAAATCACAACGGAGAAAGTACCTGAACCAACGGCTATGGTTGGGTTAAGTCTTCTCGGTCTCTATATCATGGGGCGTCGTAATCAAAAACAAAAACTACACTAACCCATAGAGAAAAAATTAGCAATAGATCATCCCCAGACTCAAGGTGTGGGGATTTTTACGTTATTGGGCTTACCTGATCAAGTCATCATAACATTGGCGTACTATAGGTAAGGTAAACGCACAGACTGGGAGAAAAACCACGGTTTACACACGCCCCCTAGCTCGACTAATCGAGCAACTACAACGCTTACCTGGAGTAGGTCCCAAGACTGCTCAACGATTGGCATTACATATTATTAAGCGCTCAGAGGATGAAGTCAAAGCCCTGGCGCAGGCTTTAATTGAGGCGAAAAAGCAGATTGGCTTGTGTCAGGTTTGCTTTCACCTGTCGGCTGAATCCGTTTGTGATATCTGTCGTAATCCGAATCGGGATAAAACAACGCTTTGTGTCGTGGCGGATTCCCGTGATGTGATTGCGTTGGAGAAAACACGGGAATATCGGGGAAATTATCATGTTCTCGGTGGGGTGATTTCTCCCATGGATGGAATTGGACCCGAACAATTGCACGTTGAACAACTGGTGCGCCGCGTTAGCCAGCAGAAGATTCAAGAGGTGATTTTAGCGATTAGTCCGAGTGTGGAAGGGGAGACGACGACGCTGTATGTTGGTCAACTATTGAAACCGTTTACAAAGGTGACTCGAATTGCCTTTGGTTTACCCATGGGTGGGGATTTGGAATATGCTGATGAGGTGACGTTAGCACGAGCGTTGGAAGGACGGCGAGAGTTGGATTAATTGGTGAGGGAACAGGGAATAGGGAACTCTTAACAGGGAACGGGGAACTCTTAACAGGGAAAAGCGCACGTTGGTAAAGGGCGCACATCAGTCGAGGGGTATTTGTTGGAGAAGTAGACCATCGGGGAACTTCTCAGACTTGCCCGAATTGCCGAATCACGGTCAAAAAGGAACTCTCAGACCGAATTCATTACTGTCCTGAGTGCCATTATGAAGTAGATCGTGATGTTGCTGATGCTCAAGAAATCTGTAATCGTGGAATAGAAACGTATCCAGGGACTCTGGAGAAGCAAGAAATTGGCTCTCAAGTCGAGGTGTCGGGGGTTATGTGCCTAGATAACTGGCGTAGGGGAGCAATGCCCAATTGTGAGGTTGGGAAGCCGACGATGTAATCTTTGATTCATCGTCGGAGGATGTCACGGGTTTGCTGTTCCCGTTCTCCCACCACCGTCGCTACCGTACCCCCCAGACAGCTAAAAAACAAAGCAGCACCTGCTAACGTTGAGGGGGCGGCATTTTCAAAGGCTGGCGCCATCGACAATGGGGCGCGTTCTGCCAAAATATAACCATTGAGTAATAATACGGAAATGGGGAAAATCCCCCAAAACACCAAACTGCGGCGTCTTCGCCCCAGTTCAATTAAAATGCGCTGGGCTACAGCAAATGTTTCATGCCAATAGTTCATTTAAATTTTATGTAGGGGCGGGTTTCACTATTATCCTTTTTGACCTTACCCAGATGCAACTCGCGCCCGCCCCATTCCCTGTTCTCTGTTCCCTGTTTCCTAAACAATGACCAATGAAAAATTAAACTCTCTTTACCTTTCCCGACGCACCGCCCTGAAACTCATCGGCGTCGCCGGGGTGGGTAGTGTCATCGGATATTCTCGCTGGGCAAAACCTCAACCGACGATTATTCAGCTAGATACCCTAGATTTGCCCCGAAACCTGACTAACTCTAAGTCTGTGGTAGTTGTGGGTGCAGGATTGGCGGGGCTTAGTTGTGCTTATGAGTTGAGTCAACGGGGTTTTGAGGTAACCTTATTAGAGCGATCGCCTCAATTGGGAGGTAAGATTGCTAGCTGGCAGATTCAGGTGGGAGATCAATCCCTATGGATGGAACATGGGTTCCATGGCTTTTTCCCTCACTACTATAATTTGAATCGTTTGGTGGCTCAGTTGGATATCCAGGATCATTTCCGTTCCCTGGAATTTTATTCCGTGGTGTTCCGGGATAATCAGTATCAGCCGGAAGTCTTTCGCCCCAGCCGTTCAGCGTTTCCCTGGAATGTGGTAGATTTAGCGATCGCGTCTTCAAATCGCTGGCGTTGGGGGATTAATCTGACGAAGCTGAAACATTGGCAGGTTTTCCGGGAAATTGGTGGCTTCCAAATTCCCGATACTTTTCAGCGCCTCGATCAATTATCGGTGGCTGATTGGATAAAAGGTGAGTTTCCCCAAGGACTTTATGATCTGTATTTTTTACCCTTTGCTAAATCCAGTCTCAATGCACCGGATCGGTTAAGTGTGGGCGAATTAATGCAGTTTTTCCATTTTTATTTTTTTGGCAATCCGGAAGGATTGGCGTTTAATGGGACGCGCCAAGATATGGGTAGGAGTTTGGTTGAACCAATTGCCCAAGCCATTCAAAATCAGCAGGGAAAAATTGTCACTGAAGCAACGGTAAGTAACATTAATTGGCAAGATGGACAGATTCATTCTCTTAGTTATCAGCAGGGAACAGCTCAAACCCCTGTGCCGTTTTGGGTGAAGCGGAATCAAAATCAGGTAACTGATGAAATAGAAGCTAACATTGACTATTACGGCGCAGGGGATGCCATGTTTGCCTTATTTCCAGAAGAGAACCAAGCCATTTCTCTGACTTGTACCCATCAAGGCTGTACAGTACAACCCCAAGCTGATGGTCAGTTTCTCTGTCCTTGTCATGGGGCGGTTTATAATTCCCAAGGACAGGTAATTGCCGGACCTGCAAAACGGGATTTACCCCGGTTTAAACTGATGCAACGCCAGGAGGATGAAGTGCAACTGGTGGGAATTCCTAGTTCGGATTCACCCCAGATATCCACAGAAACTATTCAGGCAGATTATTATGTCTTTGCCACCGATGTTCCCGGTGTACAACATCTGTTTAAATTGGCACAAGGGGATGTAAATCAGCAGGTATTAAATCAGGTAGAAAAATTAGCCGTGGCTGATCCTTTTGCCGTTGCTAGATTTTGGTTTGATCAAGATTTTCCCTGGGAGCATAGTAATTTTACTTCCCTTTCTGGGTATCGTCTCACCGATAGTATCGCCCTGTATCACCGCATCCAAGATGATTATATTCAGTGGCATGAAAAAACTGGGGGAAGTGTGGTAGAGTTACATGCTTATTGTTATAAGGAAGACGAGTTTCCCAATCAGCAGGTTCTGTTAACTACCTTTGAACAGGAAATCTATGAAATTGTGCCACAATTGCAAACGGCGACGATGTTACACCGAGAATTAGTGAATCAGAAAAACTTCTCCGGTTATCCGCCAGGTAGTTATCAGAAACGCCCAGAAACGGATTCGGGTGTGGCGAATCTCTTCTTTGCCGGAGACTGGGTAAAAATGCCCTTTCCCTGTGGCTTAATGGAACGGGCGGTGAGTAGTGGATTCCTGGCGGCTAATGGGATTATACACCGAGAAGGATTGCAACGGCGATCGCTGTTATCGGTGAATCCAGAGGGGATTTTTTCGATATGATTTGTCATTCGTCATTTGTCAGAAACCTTTGATACACCGTAGGGTGGGCATTGCCCACCAACCCTAACTTTCCTAATCCCAATCCCCTATTCCCAATGGAGAGGAACAAGCTATGATTAGAGGTGCGATCGCGAAATTAGGAATCGTTGCAGTATTAGGAGGAATCTCGCCAACAGTACAGGCGCAGGAGTCTCCTCCATACATTCCGCAGACAGCAGCCGCCTTGGCGCAGCAAGCTGAGGTGCAAGAGTATTTAAATGCCGTCAATCTGGCGCAATTGAATTATTTTCTTAACTATTCTCAGTTTGCCACAACCTTAGCCGAATTAAATCTGGCTGGGTTCCAGGAAACAGAGAATTATCGTTATCTGATGCTACCTGCACAGAATCCGCGTCAGGGTATGATTTTAATTGCCCAAGCGAAAAACCCGAGGCTGAAAAGTTATGCGGGGGCGGCTTTTATTTTGTCATTGGGTGAAATTATCAAAGGGATTGGTGGGATTTGTGAAACGAATTTACCTTCCACGTCTGCGCCTGTTATTCCAACTGCGCCGAGTTTTGCTTCAACTGGTGTATTATGTCCCTTCGGTTCTCATGCGTTAACCAATTTTGATCGCGAAGAAATATTGTAGGGGCGCACCGACGTGGGGAGCATGTCAGGGAAAGCAGGCGCCGAGTCGGCTCCCGATGAAGACAGCAGAGCATGAAGGGGTGACAAGCGGCTCAAGAACTTTATAGACAAAGCATTTGCCCCCTTCAGCCTCAAAAAAGACACCTTAGTGTCTGGTTGAGAGAAGAATCCATCGCTAAAAGCGATGGGAGTCTCAAGTGACACCAAACCTTTTGTCGGTACTGCGTTGTCGGCTACGGCTAGTTGGGTAGCTATCGCGCCACCTTGGTTGTGAAGGCTCAACTCGTGTCACCGCCTCCTCAAGTGGCATTTGGCGAACCCGGTTTCGGAAGACGTTGGCTTGATAAACCCGTGAGTTGGTCAGATCTAATCCCGTTAGCCAACCACTTTTAGGATGATAAGCACCCGTGTCAATATCTAACCATCCTTGACCTTGAGCAATTCGTCCAGGTTGCACTCCTGGCAAGGTAAAGGTAATCGTATGACCGATGATAATTAACTTATTGGCAAAATAAGGCTCTGGCATTCTATGAAATTCGTCCCGAATCCAACAGAATTGTTCAGCCGTTTGCTTTTCAATGGGCAACCGGGGATGAACTCCGGCATGGACTAACCATGTATCTCCCAAATCCATATAGAGTGGTAGGGTACGCATCCACTCTATATGGTCTTGGCGAACACCATGATCACCATAACTATTGATGGTACTGTGACCGCCGCTATAGAGCCATGCTTGCAGGGCAGGACCATCGATTTCTCCATGACCCAGGATTTCTAATAGCATTTGCTCATGATTGCCTAACAAGCAGGAATAAGTGCTTTGCTTGACAAATTCAACAACTTGAGAGCTTTGGGAACCCCTATCGATTAAGTCTCCCAAAAAATAAACCTGATCGTCTTGACCAGGAGCGATCGCGTCCAATAAGGTCATTAGGGTATCGTAGTGCCCATGCACGTCACCGATAACAATCCGACGGTGAGTCATTGTTTATTGATCCAAATCCGTGTCGTCAAATAATAAGTAGCACCCATAAATATTTACTTGCACCAGTTTTGTTACCAAAATCTGGACTATTGTGTGCCGAGGTATGTTCACCCCTGGTGGGCAAGATTCTCAGGCTCAGGATACTCTATTATCTATTACTTAAAACAAGTGCTAACATCTATCTTCCGGGTTTCAGAGAAAATTTATTGAATTTCACACCTTTTCCGCTTAGCATCCAGCACGCCATTGATAAATACCAGTTTCCTCGAATACTAGTCTTTATCGTAATCATACCCTTTTTTGGGGTAGAGGGGTATGGTTGCCCCTCCAATTGTCTCCCGTTTCCGGGGTAAAGTTAGCTTCGCCAAAGTTATCGGTCGGTAACTATCCAAAAAGCACTGTTTCAGTGACCTTAAAACTGTTTAACTTTTCGGTTCTAGAGCAGTAGACTAGCGGGAGCATCTACTGGTAGGTATTTAACGCTTGCCGACAACGTAGTCAGTTAAGACTTAGGCTGGTAAGCATAGCTTCAACTTATTTGGCTTTTGCTCCGTGTCTTCAGACCGGGGTTGCTTACCTTCTCCCTATTGTTATTCACAAGAGCGTTCGATGTCACCAAAACCTGTGTTAGATTCTCCCTGGGTAATGATTCATGCCCTCCAACAACCCACGAGCTGGAGTTGGGTTGAACAAGCCCTAGCTCACCTTGATCTCATTCTACTCGACCATTCCCAATGCGAACGCAAAGCGGCAGGTGTAGCCCTGAATTTAATTTTTCGCTACCCATCGAGTACGCAACTGGTTCGTCAGCTAACCGCGATCGCGCGTGAGGAGCTGGATCACTTTGAGCAAGTTAATCAATGGCTCGAACGACGGAGTATTTCCCTAGCGTCCCTCTCTCCGCCGCCCTATGGCGCTAAACTAACAGCTCAGATTCGTCGTAATGAACCGGAGCGGCTATTGGACTCTTTACTGGTTGCGGCTCTAATAGAGGCTCGCTCTCACGAACGGCTGGGATTGCTGGCAACTCACTGTCCTGACCCGGAATTAGCCGAGTTTTATCAAAGTTTGATGACATCTGAAGCACGTCACTATGGCGTGTACTGGGTGTTAGCGGATACCTATTTTGAGCGGGAGGTTGTCAGCCAGAGGTTAGAAGAACTGGCTACGGTAGAAAGTCAGTTGCTGAGTACGCTTTACCCAGAACCTCGAATTCACAGCTAAAGCATCAGTTCAATCATCCCAGTTTGTAGTAAAATGACCTAATTCAAATGCAGGGAGAGCAGGGGAGATTTTAGCTGGTCAGTTATTTCTGCCATGCTGCACTAGTCGGTTTTTGTTCCATTGACGTACTCCCCCGACTAAAGTACGGGGGATTCTTAAAGGATATTACGAGGCGGACTTAAGTCGCGCCTCTCCACCTTTTTTCCTGTTTCTCGGATTCTTAACTAGAAGGTTTCCCGTCCCCGCCAGACCATCTCCACAGGCAATTTCTTTTCTGTCCAAGATGCGTCCCACCTCAGACAATTGGACTATTCCACGATTGCGAACAACTTGCGCCGCCGCGACATCCCGATGAGTAATATATCCACACTCGTGACAAAGATGCAATCTATTCTTGAGGTCTTTGTTGCCCGTATGAGTATCGCATTGAGGGCAAACTTGCGAGGTATAGTCTTTATTTACCTTGTCAAAATACACACCACGTTTCCAACATACCCACCGCAATATCTCAATGAATTGCCCAAAGCCAGCATCTAGAGTGTGCTTGCCAAACAATCCTTTAGCCCATACTCGAAAGTCAATATTCTCGACAAATATCATTCCGGCATCGTCACATAACTTGTGAGCTAACTTGAAATGCCAGTCTTTTCGGGTATCACTAATGCGTTGATGTAGCCGTGCAATCTTCCGATTTAACTTGTGACGATTGCTTGACCCTTTCTTTTTGTGCTTCAACCTACGTTGCAGCAATTTCAGCTGGCGATGTAGTGAACTCAAAAAACGGGGTCTATCTATCACCTCTCCATCGGATGTTGCGACAAACTTGTCCAAACCTAAATCAATCCCTCTAGGATGCCCTGAAGGTACGGGACTTGGCACGTTTACATTACATTCGAGCGACAACATCAAAAAATATCCGGAAGCCTTGCGGACTACCCGAACTTGTTTGAGAACAAAACCATCTGGAATTTCACGCGACTTAACGTACTCCATCCATCCCAACTGAGGCAACTTAATCTGATTGCCCCTCAATAACTCGCCTCGCCCCAGTTGCGGATACACAAACGATCTCATTCGATATCGATTCTTGAACCGGGGGTATCCCATCCCTTTGCGCCCCATATCCACAAAAGCCGCTTCTAGTCGCTTCAGGACTTGTTGCAACACTTGAGAATGAACGGTTTTAAGGTCGGGAAAATTTACCTTGGCTATTGTTAATTCTGTGCACTGTTGTGCGTATGTGGGACGGGGTGCATCAATGGGCGTGATGTACTCTATTGAGATTGAGCAAGCGTCAATGGCACACTTACGAGACGCATACCAATCCTTACGCTCTCTTAGGGCGAAATTCCAAACTTTACGACACACAGTTAACGTCTGTTCGATTAGTTGAATTTGTTCTGGTGTTGGGATGGCTTTGTACTCGTAAGTTAGATTTAACACAAGACTTCCTCCTAGAGATGAAATATAGCATGATTCCATAAGAATCGGACGGACAAAAAAAGACTGGCAGGATAAATCCTGCTCGCCTGGACGTTTTCTCGTTTTCATCCCCCGCTTAAAAGACGGGGGCTTTCAACTTCGATCTCTGTAACCGGATGCTGTCCGTAAAAGGGTAAAGCCTGTGACCAGTGAGGACGCTTTCCTTGTTGCCAATCCAAATCAGCCAAGTCTAATACACTGGTGACACAGGTTCCTAAATTAACGGCTACCTCAATGAGTTGATAGGGGAGTTTTTGATTGTCTAGGACCTGTTGCCAGATATCGGGTGTGATTACGGCATCGGGTACAAGGGGCATCAAGCTCGAATTGTCTGAGGATGCCTGATAGATTGCAGTATATAACTGTCCCCGTCGAGCCGGCATTTGTAGCGCGATCGCTCTTTTGTGTGAGGTATTCTGATACTCTTTCTTTTGAAGCGTTACCGACCAAGCAACGGCTGCCAGAGTGGAAATGGCAAACAGAGGAATCTCAAGTTGCTGCGCTAAGGTTCTTGCAGTGACTACACCAATACGAGTGCCTGTAAAACTGCCAGGTCCTTTGGCTACAGCAATAAATGCCAAATCTGCCCAACCTTGTGGACTCATAAACTCACTCAAATGCTGATGTAAGTGAGTAGACAAATCTTGTCCCAAATCCCAGGTAGCCGCACGATTGTCGCTCTGGAAATTACTGATGGCTAGCCCCAATTGGGGACTAGTAGTATGTAGGGCTAAACCGTATTGGTTGTCATTCGTCATTTGTCATTTGTCATTTGCAAGGGTTTGAGGAATATTGAAACAACGGAATAGAGTTCGGTTTATTTCCATCGACCTACTTAGCGTTTTTCATCATTCATCATTCTCTTGAGTAGTTTCGGGTTTTTTGGGTAGGGGGGCTTCTGGTGGAGCAGGTGCTTTTTTGATGTTTTCTATGGGTTCGCCAACAGACTCAGACGGGGGTTCGTTGACCGATTCAGAAGACTCAGCCGATTGGGGAACCTCTGGAGCGGGTGGTGGCGGTTCTGGTGGTTGAGATTGAGCTGGAGATGCTGGGGATGAGTCAGGTGAAGGTTGAGATGCTGGGGTTGACGATTTTTTCTCCGAGGAGGCTGGCTCCACAGGTGTGAGTGAGGGGGCTTCAGAAGTGGGTGAGGGAGATGGTTGAACTGAATCACTCGATTTTTTCGGGAATCTCTCAAAAGTGCGCCGAGTGGGTTTTTGTTCCTGCTCTGAAGAAGGCGCATTCTTGTCCTGGCTGGGTTCAGTCGTTTCCTGGAGCGTATCCTCACTAGGATTGAGTTCGGTATCAGGATTCAATGGTTCCTCTGGGGATGAGGGTTCAGCCTGGGGTGGGGTTGAGAGGTTTTGAGACTGATACCAAATTGTTCCCAATCCTACTAAACCTGTGGCAATTACAGCCCCCATTCCCAATAAAACGGGAGAAACACCTAAGCGTCGATGCCAAGGCGTATATTGGGTCTGCTGGGACTCTCGCTGACGGGAACTTATCTGTGGGGGTGTTAAAGCAACCGTGGCTCCGTTGCTTGTCGATACAGGATTGGAGATGAATTCCTGGCTGGGTTCAAAGGACACATCCGGTAACAGGGATAGCCATTCTGCTACCGATGAGGGTCGATGACGTGCCTCAATTGCCATCCCGCGCATGACCCCTTGATTAACGGCTGCACTGAGTTGGGGTTGGAGGTCACGGGGAGCAGGCATGGGTTGGCGCTCCCGGATAACGGCTGGTGTGGGAATTTGGGCAGTTAACAGGGTATAGAGAGTGGCGGCTAAACCGTAAACATCAGAGGCTGGAGTGCGTTTTTCTTTGATTAAATACTGCTCTAAGGGGGCATAGCCCTCAGACAGCATATTAGTGTGGGTTTGAGTGGTATTGAAGTTAAATTCCCGCGCAATGCCAAAGTCGATAAGTACAACTTGGTGCGTGCCTTCTCGCCGGATGATATTGGCAGGTTTAATATCTCGGTGGAGTAAACCTTTTTGATGGACTACCGTTAAGGCGTCACCAATTTGGCGGATGTAATGAATGGCGGTGGCTTCGCTGAGGGGTTTTCCAGAAAGTAACATCTCTTGCAATGTCTGACCCTCTACATAGTCCATTACCATGTAGGGCCACCCTGCTTCCACGAAGAAGTCACTGACCCGGACAATATTGGGATGGATACACAAGGCTAGTCGTCGTGCTTCATCCTGGAATAGACGCTGAAACCGAGGAAAGTCTGGGTTGAGATGCATGGACTCGTCTAGGGTTTTAATCACCACCACCTGACCTAAATAGTGATGGGTGGCTTTATAGGTGACACCAAAGCCCCCTCGTCCTAGTTCTTGCTCTAGAGTATATTTGCCACCCTGTAGGGTTTTACCAACTAACGAGTTCATACACTGACCTTAGGGTTAGGAAAAAATTGTCAGTTCAAAATTCACTTTAACTCAGAATATCTAGATTTAGGGATAAGGTGTCAGGGAATGAGGACTGGGGATGAGTGTGAATTTGAAGCAAGGGAGAGAGGGGAGATAGGGAAGAGCACGGAGATGTTAATGTAGCGGGACGTTAGCGTAGCCTGACGAAGTCTAGTCTGGGAGATCACGAAGCGCCGAGTTAACGCTAAACTTCTGCACCTTAGCAACCTTCCCCAGCTTTCTTATCTTCGTTATGGAACTAGCGCTTCGGATCAAGCCATGGTCGATAGGAAGTTGTAACATATCCTCCCTGACAAAGCGATACAAGTGAAGCAACAGAGTTTACGACAGTGGTTTCGATGGCTGAGTCGGTGGATTCGCCGCATCTTTCAGACACCAGAAACATCTCAACCGACCTTACTGATTCTTGAGCGTACCTATTCGGCTGATGAATCCATCGTCCTCTTATCCGTAGAACGAGACGCGCCAGGAGCCGTAGCCACCTGGTATCTACTGAATCAACACAATCCCCGTCACAATCTGTTGATTACCCTTGACAACCTGGCGGCGATTCGATTGGCTCTGAATACAAAATCATTCCCCGATAGGGACATGTCAATCCTGGAGCTATCTTTAGCTCAGGAAGACCAGATCTTTCGGACTCATCGTTTTAGTGTGCAGTGGATTATTAAGTTGAAGAGTTCTCGCAAAGTTTTTCACTTGATTGGGACTTGGGATCTTGACCTGCAAGGCGATACCTGGGACCCCAATACTAGTGCATTTACCATTGGTCGTTTAGTGGCTCGGGAAGCGTTGAACTTGCCTCCGCTTCCAGGGGTATCGTGGCGTTTCCGGATGACTGAGTTTCCCTGGGTTGAGAGCTTACAGAGTTATAGCAAGATGGTATTGGGGAACAACCATAATTGTTATACCAAGAAGCTGAATCTGAAAGAACTTAAGGAACTTAGAGATGAAATTGAACGGGGGCGAGTTGATCGAAAACGTCAATAAAAAAGGCTCCAAAACATTTCTTAGTACAGGGTACAGAATTTATGTCCAGCTACTTACCACGTTGCGTTCTAATACCAAATCCGGGGAACGCTACCCCCCTTATAACCCAGTCCGCGCAGGCGGACGCAAGTTGGTGTCGGTGCGATTTCAATCGCCATGGCAAAAGGGGGTTCCTTGGTATGAGTATGATAATAGGGTAGATTCATTTATTGATCGATTAGACGATTGAAACAACGACTGGATACCTTGTTAGTAGACCTTAACTTATGCGAATCCCGGCAACAGGCACAGCGGTTGATTCGGGCGGGAGAAGTGCGGGTCAATCAACAGCTTGTCGATAAACCGGGAACTGAAATAGAGACAACCGCCGAGATTAAAATTGCTCAGAAATCCCCTTATGTTTCTAGAGGTGGGGAAAAGTTAGCCAAAGCCTTGGACGAGTTTGGAATTGCTGTAGAAGGACGTATTTGCTTAGATGGCGGGATTTCCACTGGCGGCTTTACCGACTGCTTACTGCAAAAGGGGGCAAAACGGGTTTATGGTGTTGATGTGGGGTATGGACAAGTGGCTTGGAGGTTGCGAAATGATCACCGGGTGATTTTGAAAGAACGCACGAATTTACGCTATCTAGAACCTGCTGATTTATATGGAGAATCTTTTGAAGTAGACAAAGAAGACAACGAGGAGATTTATCCAGATTTAGGGGTTGTAGATGTGTCGTTCATTTCCCTGACGAAAATCCTGAAAGCCTTATGGAATCTGCTGCAAGCGCCACGTGAGGTGGTGTTGCTGGTGAAGCCACAGTTTGAAGTGGGACGAGAACGGGTTGGCAAAAAGGGCGTTGTGCGCGATCCTCAGGATCAGGCTGGCGCGATCGCACAAGTTTTACCAACCGCTCAGGATTTAGGCTGGGTCTATCAAGGCTTAACTTGGTCTCCCATAACAGGTCCTGCAGGTAATATCGAATATCTACTCTGGCTCAGAATGGATAGTCAAATTCAGAGTCCTGATTTAAGCGAAATTCAATACCTCACTCAATTGGCTACCGCTTACTTTCAAAAGAAACATTAAAATTCCCTGGGTTCGTAGTCGCAACAGTTATCACAAGGACCTGAGGGATTAACCGCGCAGCGGATATAAGCCGAACGAGCATTAAATCGACAGGTAATATCACCGATTAAATAACCAACGCCTTCGAGATAATACTGATCAGGCGGTAATGGATTTCTTGGTAGTACCCTAGCCGTTGATGCTTGAATAGAGTTTCTTAACCTAATTTGCGCCTGTTCCTTAGCTCGGTGCATCACCCAAATGGAAAGCACTGGGGGGGTCAAACCCAAGACAAACACTATAATTGTCTCTAACATGCTTTTTCCTCCAGGGTGACTCTACTGGCTCAATGGTTCGGTCATTTAAGTGTAATTTGAGTGTAATACAAAGCATCTGTAGGGATGTCAGGAACCTCAGCCTAAAGGCATGAGGCTTGAAAGAGAAATCTAACAAGCCATTCTGACCAGCTTAAGTCTTAACTGACTACGTTATCGGCAAGTGTTCAAGACCTACCAGTATATGCTCCCGCTAGTCTACTGCTCTAGAACCGAAAAGTTAAACAGTTTTAAGGTCACTGAAACAGTGCTTTTTGGATAGTTACCGACCGATAACATTGGCGAA
>NZ_JAVJZI010000067.1:0-10344 GCF_040223135.1 Coleofasciculus sp. G3-WIS-01 | reverse complement strand
CACTGTTTCAGTGACCTTAAAACTGTTTAACTTTTCGGTTCTAGAGCAGTAGACTAGCTACGTATCTACGCACCATCTCTTGAACACTTGCCGATAACGTAGTCAGTTAAGACTTAAGCTGGTCAGAATGGCTTGTTAGATTTCTCTTTCAAGCCTCATGCCTTTAGGCTGAGGTTCCTGACGATGGTCTGTCTTATAGCGGCAACAGGTCTCTCAAATATAGGCGATCGCATAATCAAGAGGTGAATGGTTCCCTGTCAGGCTACCCTAAACCTCCTTTGTCGCCCCTACTATCTTACCTTGTCCGGGTTCCTCAAATTTTCTAGTTGCCAATCTGCCCCATTTAATGTTCCAATAGACAAGTGCGGAGGTTTTGAGGTAAACTTTAATACCGAAGCACAACCCGACATGGGGGCGTGGCGGAATGGTAGACGCTACGGACTTAAGTAAATTGAGCCTTGATGGAGAAATCTGTCAAGTGGATGCTCTCAAACTCAGGGAAACCTACGTCTGGAAACAGATAGGGCAATCCTGAGCCAAGCCGATAAGAGAGTTTTGATTGTTGCGTGTTCAATTATGAGTTAAAACCAACTAACTCATAATTCACCCACAATGTCCTAGAGCGAAGCGAAGGGGCAAAATTCAAAACTTATCGGAAGGTGCAGAGACTCGACGGGAGCTACCCTAACGTAAAGCCGAGGGTAAAGGGAGAGTCCAATTCTCAAGTGCTGATTAAGGCAGTAGCGAAAGCTACAGTGAGAATGAAAATCCGTTGACCGTAAAAGGTCGTGAGGGTTCAAGTCCCTCTGCCCCCATCTATCAACTAATCTTGATTTAGTTCCCCATTCCTCTATAGGGTGGGGAGGTACAGCTTTTTTATCTTAATCCGGCGACAAGATCCCCACTATAATCTTTATTTAGATTTAGGGGGGATCTTGTCACGAAGGGGCGCGAGTTGCTTGGACAAGTAATTTAGTCAGTTGAGTAAGTTGGCGTTTATCAAAGGCTTTGACGATCGCGCGAGCCGCCTCTTTGGGTTCTACAGTAATCGTAATCTGTTTAGCACCGCCTTGGTTGGGGGTAGCTCTCGCCAATTTCTGTAACGCCGGACTTGCCTTTAGAGCATTCTCTTTTCCTTGTTGGACTTGATCGCTAGCTTGCTTAAGTTCTTTAATAATGATAGGTGCTAGAGAGTGGAACGAATTTTGCGAATTTGCGATCGCATCAGAAGCATTTTTCACCAAAAGTTGCCACGGTTCAACCGTTTGGGCGAGTTTCGCTAGCTTATGGCAATGCTCTTGCAGCTTTTGACGATTGGCGGGTGTTTCTGATTGTTTGAATAGCTGCAACATTTGCTTGAGGATACCTGTCACCTGAGCACAAAAGTTCTCAGGTGCTTGACCCGCCGCTTTGGCTCCACCCCTTGCTGGTTGTGCTGGGGCGGCAGTTTTTGGTTCACCACCACCAACTAACCGTTCCAGGTACGCCTGCAATTCCTTGAACGTCGGTTCGGCGGCTTGCACCATTTTATCGGCTTCATCATCCCGCAGACCAAAGGGTCCTTGGAGTTGTTCGATCAGGTCTTTGAGAGTGTCGTAGCCTTGTAAGAATAAACTTTCAACATGACGATCAAGCTTCACTGGATGTTCTTTGAGAATCTTCAAACAATCCTCTAAGCGGTGGGCAACTTTTTGCAGACTGCTAAAGCCAAGCATCGCCGCCCCCCCTTTGACCGAATGAGCCGCACGAAACATCTCATTGACCATCTCTGGGTCTTGAGCAGTCTGCTGCACATTCAATAACCCTTGTTCGAGAGTGTCTAGGTGTTCTTTCGCCTCTTCGATGAAATAACCTAAGATTCGTTGCTGATTCCCCCCATCCACGGCAGTTTTCCCTAATCCAAACAACTATGTATATACAAGACCTACAACCCAACCAAATAATACCAATAGTTATACGCAGCCAACAAAGAAAAAACCCCAATTCTGTTAAACTCTTTCTTTAGAGTACCTGAAACCAGCTAAAGAATCTTTCCGAATTTAGGGATCAGGAGGCACAAGGGCAAGGGAGGATATTCTCTGTTCCCCAATGACATAGAACCAGAAGCGGCTCTTGAATTCCCTGTCTAATGACGAATGACGAATGACATAAACGAATGACCCATCAACCTTGAATTTGCCGCACAGCCGTAAGCGCTGAGTAGCTAACTCCAGCCGTGCCTTCACCGGGATGGGTAGAATCTCCCACTAACCATAAGTGATTGATGGGGGTGCGAGTGGCAAAGCCAAACGGACCGAATGTCGGAACTCGCTGACCAATCCCGCCGACGATTCCTTGATGGCGTCCAGTGTAATAAGCAAAGGTTCGGGGTGTTGCGGTTTCTTGGTGGATAATGGTTTCAGGGGTTAAGTCAAAGTACTGACCTAGCCGTGCGATCGCATCTTGGGTATAGTTTTGTTTTAAGTGGTCATAATCCTGCTTAGAACCTTGCCACCACATCCGAGTATCGGTGAACGAGGAGGCAATAATCGTGGCTTTGCCGTCTGGGGCGCGACCATCACTAGGTTTACTCACCGAGACAAATAGGGAGTTATTTTCGCCAATCTCACCGTCGTAATCGTAGAGAAATTGCAGGTGAGGCGGACAACCTACAGGAATAGACCTTTGGTCAACACCCAGATAAATGACAAAGGCACCCGATGCTTTTGGTAATTTATCGACGCGATACTGATAACCCTTGGGCGCTTGGTTTCCCAGTAACTTGACCAAGTTTTGTGCGGTGACATTTGCCACCACTTCATCGGCGGATTCTGTCCAAACTTGCCCCGTTTTCTGATTTCTCACCGTTACGCCCATAACCTTGCCCTCACAAACCTGAATCTGTTCCACAGTATGGCGCATCAGCAGTTTACCACCCCATTTCTCCAACGCGGCAACTAGGCGATCGCTCAACACCTGCATACTCCCTTTCAGGTGAAACAGTCCTTGGGGGGCTTGGGAAACGCCGAGGGCAGTTGCAGCATAGAGTAAAGCGGTGTCATCGGCATTAACTTGGGAATAAAGCTTTAGCTGTAAATCCAGAAAGGTTCTCAAACGCTGATTGTCATAGAGTCGATAGCCCCGCAATGCATCTCCCACCGTCATAAACGTAAACGGTAGCGTAATCAACGTATCTGGACGCACCGCCGAGGTTAATTGCCACAAATCCCAGAGATTTCGTGGGGGTAATACGGGATCACGGGATTGAAATCTCCAACTAGCATTGAATAGATTACTCATCAGTTGCCAGAAGGGTTCACTCCTCGGAAATTGGCGTTTCCGTTCCTTTGCCCATTTTTCTGGGTCGCGCCACACGTTAATCGGTTCGGTTTCGCCAGGGAGAAATACGGCACAACCGGGGTCACAGGGAGTCGCGGCGGGTAAATCAATCTCTAACTCTTCAAAAATTCGCTGATGAATACCACCGGGTTCTAAACCTGCCACTTGCGTCGCCCCCACATCAAAAGTAAAGCCGCGACGCTTAAATGTGGAGGCACATCCGCCAGGAACAAACCCTTGGTCGAGGATTAACACCGAGTAACCCCGACGGGCAAGGAGTGCACCAGCCGTTAGACCCCCAATTCCTGCACCAATGACAACGACGCGATGGGTTTTTCCGGTAAAAACGCTGGTCATGATTATGGCTTTACATTACTTAATACATTTTAATATAAAAGGCAAAAGGCACAAGGCTGTAAGATTTATGGTGTCTGCTTTTCACCTATTGGTAAATTGAGATTATCTGGGTTGTAGGGGCGAGTCGCTGCTTAAATATGAAACTCTCGGAATTAACCTGTCTCGACTCGCCCCAGTCTAAATGTACTGTTTGCTGTTCCCTGTTCTATTCACACGATTGTTGTGTCCCATCGGGCATAATCGCATCACAGAGGTTAGCTTGGCTAAGATTTGCCCCCTCTAGATTAGCGCCTCTCAGGTTCGCCTCTTGTAGATTCGCCTTCTCCAAATTTGCCCCCGCTAAATTAGCGTTACTTAAATCGGCTTGAAACAAGGTTGCTTCGGCAAAATTCGTGTCTCGAAGGTCAGAATTATACAGGCTAGCACCGCTTAGATTCACATTGCGGAAATTTGCTCCGCTTAAATCAGCATTAAATAAGTTAGCCCCCCGCAATTGACGTTCCTCAGCCCCTTGATTGACAATTTCCCAAACTAGCCGCCATTTGGGGTCAAGGGTAGTCTCTTCATTAATTTTGGCAGTTCTCAGGTTAGCATTTTCTAGATTGGCTCCGGCTAAATTAACATTTCCCAGTTCGGCATTTCTTAAGTTGGCATTCGTTAAATTGGCATTGCTCAGGTCAGCATAGCGCAATTCAGTATTAGTTAACTGAGTGCCTTGAAGATTAGCACCCCGTAAATTAATGATAAATAAATATGCTTCGGATAAATTGGAATTTTCTAAATTCGCATTTTCTAGATTCAACCCTTCTAAATTCGCACCGGACAAATCCGCCCCCGCTAAGGCTTGTCCGGCTATTCCTTGATTAACTAACTCCCAAACGAATAACCATTTGTCATCTAGGATAGTTTGACTATTAAATTGGGTTCCTCTTAAATCGGTGCGAAACAATTTGGTATTCTCTAAGTTAGCGCCTTTGAGGTTTACCCCTCTTAAAGAAGTTCCCTCTAAATTAGCGTCACTGAGATTAGCACCTTCTAGAGACGCATTGGCTAATTTAGCATATCTCAAATCCGTTTCCTGTAAATTGGCACGAGTCAGATTGGCATTCTGTAATGAAGCATTCATCAGGTTGGCTTTACGCAAATCGGCAAACTGTAAATTAGCATTTTGGAGATTAGCATTTTCTAAATTTGCTTCTTGTAGATCAACTTTAAGGAGTTTGGCACGAAATAAATTAGCATTAGCGAGTTTAGCATTTCTGAGATCCGCATCCTCTAAATTTGCCCCTGAAAGTCGGGCTTCTTGTAAATCAGCTTCTCTTAAATCGGCTTCGACTAGGTTCGCGCCTTCAAGGTTAAATCCTCTGAGATTCCGCCTCCTCAAACGTACCTCCTGCAGATTACAAGTTGGACATTCTCCTTCATCTAATAGCTTTTCCACATCTTGATCCTTGGCAGCTTGTACGGAATTGCACAGACACATCAGGATAACTAGGGCAATATTGGTTAAGCTTGTGGTTATACCGAGGGTTTTAATCATGGATAAACGCATAGAAGACTTCATGTAGATAGGTATTTAGTATAGCCATTCTAAATTGTCTTGGAAAAGTTACTCAATCTTGTAGTGGCGTGAACCCACCTAAAATTGTGGAATAGGTTGGGTTCGTAGTAGGGGCTTTAGCCTTTAAAATTTTAACGGATGCAATAACCTTTCAATAGAATATCCACCACAACCCACCGACATACAGGCGGGGAATGTTTAAAATAGATAGAACCATTGGACAGGTTAGGTTCAAAAGCGCAATTAATTCACAAATTGACAATGGATAATGAACAATGGATAATGACCTCTCCTTAAAAGAAGAGGATTGAAATTAAGGAAAATCTTTTTTAATTTCTTCGTAAACGAAGAGGTCTTAGAGCCAATTAATCAATTATCAATTATCAATTATTAATTATCCATTGATAAAGGGCGGGTTTTATTGTTACGTTATGGGTAATACAGTAAATTGAGTCCCTAAACCCGCCCCTACGATAGGTTTATAAAATCTGAATTCAAATTTTTTACATAAGGATTGGAAATTAACAGAACCCTGGGACATAATAATCAGGTTGTTAAATATCTCTGGCAAAACTCTAACGCTACAGTGATATCACTGGTTTGCTGTGGATACTCTACCACCGGACGATCAATGACAATTAATGGAATTTCTAACTGCGCCGCCACTTGTCGCTTCGTCACCTCTCCTCCAGCTATCCCAGACGCCTTAGTGACTACCAGTGAAATATCCCAGTGACGCCAGAGTGCTATTTCTAATTCAAAGGGTATGGGGGGGCGTAGAGCTATAATGCGATCGCGACTAAATCCTGCTGCTATAGCCGCCTCTAAAGACGTAACCCCTGGAAGAATCCGGGCAAATAGAGTTGATCGCCCTTGCCAGTCTTGAAATAAGGATAAAACTTTATAACCTACTGTCAACAGTACCCGTTGTTGATTTAAATAGTCACCCGCCACCAACGTTTCAAAGCTGTCTAAGGTAATCACAGACGGTTCATTATTCGTCTGTAGGGGTGGGTTTAGGGAATTTTGTCTCGCTGTTGATGATAACCTTGGTTCAAAACCCGCCTTGACTGTAGAGACGTAGCATGCTAAGTCTCTACAACCTATCTCCTCATCTCCTTTAACAATAGGACGTTCAAAGCGCAGGTAGGGAATTTGGTAACATTGTGCTGTCGCGATCGCGTTTCGGGAAATTTCCACCGCATAAGGATGAGATGCATCGACTATGGCTGTAATATGCTGCTGTTGCCAAAGCTGCTCAATTTGCTTCCCATCCAAGCGCCCCACTTGTACCTGCAAGCTGGGCGTTTGAGGATAAAGTGACTTGGCGTCAACTGTTGTCACTGTAACCAGACAAGGAAAACCTACAGACGCGATCGCCTCCGCTAACTGCACACTCTCACTTGTCCCACCAATCAGCCACAGACGCCTTTGACTCTCTGGCAAAACCTACCGACCTTTCAGCGCTTTGGTAAAGTTTTTCCGATAAGACTTATTTGCCACAATCAAAACGGGCCACAACAGAGACAAATACATCCGGTTAGGCAAGCTACGGGAGAAGTTCGTCCGATTGAACCCCGTCCATAACTTCCAAACGCCGTAGCCATAAATCCCCAACACGAGAAGAACTAATACTTTTCCCATTCAATTAACCCCCTAGAAACCCAATCAGGGACTGTTTTACACTGACCCTAAAGCCTCAGCCGAACAAAAGCGAGCCTGCTTATTCACCCATTTTAGACCAACTCCCCCCAAAACGTCTCAGGTTCCCTTTGGAGGAATACAAATCATTGAATCAATTGAAGTATCAAACTTTCAGCCTTTGGGCGGCAAGGTTTCAGTCGTTGGTAGAATTGATCCCGGATCAAAGTCAAAGTAGCATAAACTCAGTTCTAGTCTATCTATGTAGTTCAGTTGTAGCATTACCCTTTGGAGAATCTTGCTAGTTCACTTTTTCTTATCAGAAACTGTAGAAAGAGACAATAGGTAGGGACATCTACGGTTCAAACACCGTAAAGCGCAAAAATTTTTAGGAGGACTTATGCGAGCAGTGCTGATGGCAGGCGGTTCGGGAACACGTCTGAGACCGCTAACCTGTGATCTTCCCAAACCCATGGTACCGATACTCAATCGACCGATCGCCGAACACATTATCAACCTACTCAAACGACATAACATCACAGAAGTCATTGCTACACTGTACTACCTCCCCGATGTGATGCGGGATTATTTCCAAGATGGCAGTGACTTTGGCGTGCAAATGACTTATGCGGTGGAAGAAGACCAACCCCTCGGTACTGCCGGTTGCGTGAAAAATATTGCCGAATTACTTGATGATACATTCATTGTCATCAGTGGTGACAGTATCACGGACTTTGATTTAAAAGCTGCCATTGAATTCCACAAAAGCCGTCACTCTAAAGCCACGATTGTCCTGTACCGCGTCCCCAATCCCGTGGAATTTGGTGTGGTGATTACCGATGAGAAAATGCGGATTCGCCGCTTCTTAGAAAAACCCTCAACCAGTGAGATTTTCTCAGATACAGTAAACACCGGCACTTACATCTTAGAACCCTCTGTCTTAGATTACCTGCCTGAAAACACAGAATCTGACTTTTCTAAAGACCTGTTTCCCCTACTCCTAGAAAAAGGGGAACCGATGTATGGCTTTGTCGCGGATGGATACTGGTGTGATGTGGGACACCTAGATGCTTACCGCGAATCCCAGTACGACGCCTTGCATCAAAAAGTAGAGATTGACTTTGCCTACGAACAACAAAAACCAGGACTATGGGTGGGACAAAATACCTCCATTGACGCAACGGCTAAAATAGAAACCCCAGCCCTGATTGGCAGTAATTGTCGCATTGGTCCAGGGGTAAATATTGAGGCAGGAACAATAATTGGAGATAATGTTACCGTTGGTGCTTACGCTGACCTGAAGCGTCCAATTCTATGGAATGGTTCGATTATTGGCGATGAAGTCCATCTGCGGGCTTGTGTCATTGCCCGAGGAACAAGGGTGGATCGTCGCGCCCATGTCTTAGAAGGTGCGGTTGTCGGTTCTCTCTCCACGGTGGGAGAAGAAGCACAAATTAGCCCCAGCGTAAGGGTTTGGCCCAGTAAGAAAATTGAATCAGGTGCCATTTTAAACATGAACCTGATTTGGGGAAATACAGCGCAGCGGAATCTTTTTGGTCAGCGAGGCGTTCAAGGCTTAGCTAATGTTGATATTACGCCAGAGTTTGCCGTCAAGCTGGGTGCGGCTTACGGATCGAGCTTAAAACCTGGCTCTCAAGTCACCGTCTCTCGTGACCAGCGGAGTATCTCTCGCATGGTATCGCGATCGCTAATTGCTGGCTTGATGTCTGTGGGGGTTCACGTCCAGAACTTGGAAGCCACAGCCATCCCCATTGCTCGTCTGGTGGTACCTACCCTAGCCGTTATCGGTGGGATTCACGTCCGGGTACACCCTGATCGCCCCGACTATATTCTGATTGAGATTTTTGATTCCCACGGAATCAATATATCCAAAGCCAAAGAGAAGAAAATTGAAGGGGCTTACTTCAAAGAGGACTTGCGCCGATCCCCGATTCCGGAAATTGGCAATGTCAACTACCCCAGCCAGTTACTCGATCTCTATAGCGTTGGCTTTGAGCGACATTTAAATGTGCAAGCGATTCACAATAGTGGCGCGAAATTAGTAATTGATTATGCTTATGCGGTGTCTGGGGCGGTTCTTCCTGTCTTGTTGGCGAAATTTGGCTGTGATGCGGTTGTCTTGAATGCCAGCTTAAATCAAATGTCTATGTCCGCCGATGAACGAGAAGGATTGCTCACCCAACTCGGTCAAGTGGTGGAAGCCCTAAAAGCCAATTTTGGCGTGCAGGTGTCCGCTAATGGTGAACAACTTATCTTGGTGGATGAATCCGGAATGCCCGTGCGGGGGGAAACTTTGACTGCGCTGATGGTTAGCTTGATGCTGACGGCTCATCCTCGCTCTGCTGTGGTAGTTCCGGTTCATACCTCCGGTGCTGTGGAACAAATCGCCCGTCGTCATGATGGTCGAGTGATTCGCACCAAAGCCAATCCGGCGGCGTTGATGGAAGCGTCTCAAACCAATCCTAATGTGGTATTGGGCGGTTCTGAGGAAATGGGCTTTATTTTTCCTCAACTCCATCCCGGTTTTGATGCGATGTTCTGCATCGCCAAGTTAATTGAGATGTTGACGATTCAAGAGCGCTCGCTGGGTCAGGTTCGCAGTGAATTGCCTCGAGTTTGTCATAAAACTTATACCATGCGCTGTCCTTGGACGGTGAAAGGGGCATTAATGCGCCACTTAGTCGAAACCCATGCCAATGAGGACTTAGAACTCATCGATGGGGTTAAAATAATAGATCGGTACACAGACAGTTGGGTGTTGATTTTGCCGGATGCTGGAGAACCCCTAGTCCATGTCTTTGCCAACAGCGATGACCGAGATTGGGTCGATGCAAATCTGAGAAGATATCGCACTTATGTGCAAGAGTTCATTGAACAAGAGCAAGGGGTAGTAACTGCCCAAAGCTGAATCGGCTATCTAAGATGAGGTGTTCCAGACGCGCCATGGCGCGTCTCTACAGTCAGGGCTTGCTCCTCCCTGCTGACAATATAGTACTTTTGTTCTAAATTAAAGAAGGAGGACGTTGGGTTATAACAACGGACTCTTTTCAATGGTCAACATAAATCTGCTAGCTAAGGAGTCAATAGCTCCGATAAGAGAGGGAATGATAGAATGGGCGAATATGGTTTTTTCAAGACCCATTGTCCCAAAGATAAGCCCTACTCAACTAGCACTCATGGTCAATCAGTGAATAGACCGATTACTCAAAGCCCTAGGAGATATTAACGGTCAGGAACCTCAGCCTAAAGGCATGAGGCTTGAAAGAGAAATCTAACAAGCCATTCTGACCAGCTTAAGTCTTAAATGACTACGTTATCGGCAAGTGTTCAAGACCTACCAGTATATGCTCCCGCTAGTCTACTGCTCTAGAACCGAAAAGTTAAACAGTTTTAAGGTCACTGAAACAGTGCTTTTTGGATAGTTACCGACCGATAACATTGGCGAA
>NZ_JAVJZI010000055.1:0-25378 GCF_040223135.1 Coleofasciculus sp. G3-WIS-01 | reverse complement strand
TCTGCTTGCATCCATCCCTCAATAATTCCTACCAAAACGTTAACCACCGGGTTATCGACCGCCTCTTTAAATGCTTCAGTACCTCCTGATTTGAGAGCAGCAATCACTCGCGCTTTCAGCGTGGGATTATCAATGGATAATTAATAATTGATAATTGACAATTGATTAATTGGGTCTAAGACCTCTTCGTTTACGAAGAAATTAAAAAAAATTTTCCTTAATTTCAATCCTCTTCTTTTAAGGAGAGGTCATTATCCATTGTTCATTATCCATTGTCAATTGGTGAAGTTTGCGATCACTTCATCCAACGTTTCACCTTGAGTCAGACATCCGGGCAAGTCTTTAATCTGAGCCACATATCCCCTCTCAGAAGCGGGGCAAAGTGTTACTGGATATTGAAGGTTCAAGTAATATTCCAATGCTGACTTCTCAATCTGCTTGTTCTTCTGATTCAGTGTCGTCATCGCTCCATTCTTCCATACAACCCGATTGAGTAGAGTGATCGCTCTCACTCCCATAAGCTACGATGAATCCAAAGACCGAGAGAGAAAACCCATGTCTGAGCAAGTGCGCTATCTTACCAACGAGCAAGGGGAGCGAGTTGGCGTCTGGTTAGATTTGGAAGCCTATAATCGACTAGCGAACCCATTAGCTCTAGATGACGAGTGCTTAATTAGCTTAAGCCGAGATGAACTGCAAGCGTTAGCCGATAGTAAGCTAGCTCCCGCAGCACAAAATCAATTGAACGATTTGCTAGTTCAGAACGCAGAATCTCAACTCTCTGCCGATGAAGTTGCAAATCTAGACCGTCTCCTAGCACAAGTCGATCAACTAACAATCCTCAAAACCAGAGCCAGATACACTCTGCACTGCCTAGAAACAGTGGCAACGATAGCGTGAGCGCTTATATTCCTGTTGAGCTACAGCGACAAATTCGTACCCATTTTAGGGATTGCTGCGCCTATTGCCGCACGGCTGAAGCTCTGACGGTTGCAATTTTTGAGTTTGAACACATTATCCCCCGTTCGGTTGGTGGAGAGACAATTTTCCAGAATATCTGCCTCTCCTGTCCTACCTGTAATCGCTACAAAGCCAGTTTCCAAACAGCATTAGACCCTACTACCCAGCAGACGGTTCCTTTGTTTCATCCTCATCATCAAGTGTGGGAGGAGCATTTTAGGTGGAGTGAGGATGGGACAGAGTTAGTAGGGTTGACGCCTATTAGTCGAGCAACAATTGCTGCATTGAAGATGAATCGTCCCCAGTTAATTCGGGTGCGTCGGATGTGGGTGAAGGTAGGGGAACATCCACCAAAATTTGAGTGAGCGAAGAAGTACAGCGTTTTCAGACTCGATGTGATACAGCTTTTCCAAGAGTAGAACAGTGCTGCCTGCTCATTACTGTACTACTGGCGTGGCACACTTAATTTGATAGATTAGATTCGGCTTGTAGTAAGGGCTTTAGCCCTTGATTCCGTTGGGTTTCCTTGCGTCAACCCAACCTACAACCTATCCCACAATTTTAGCTAGCTGTGTCAGTCCACTACATAGGGCTTGCTGCACAAAGCCCTTACCCTTGAAAATAAAACTGTAGAGGATGATTCAAGGTTAAGAAAGTGCAAGGTTTGGAGCCTTATACCAAATCCGGGTTAGCCACCCCTTTATCAATGGATAATTAATAATTGATAATTGACAATTGATTAATTGGGTCTAAGACCTCTTCGTTTACGAAGAAATTAAAAAAAATTTTCCTTAATTTCAATCCTCTTCTTTTAAGGAGAGGTCATTATCCATTGTCAATTTGTGAAAATCTAGTCCGCGCAGGCGGACTTTGTTTGTGTAGCAGCGATTTCAATCGCCTCCTCTTGCATGGGGTTTCCAAGGCGGATTTGGTATTAAGGGGTGAAAAACCTGACTCCCTACTCAAATGACTTATTCATAGGCACAATAAAAGTTAACGGCGGAGATCGTCATTCGTCATAATTAGAGTCAGAGGAAATATTTCGGCTAATTAGGTTAACCGTGTAGTTTAGACTCACCAGGAGCAGGAGTAGAATTGCTACTTTTATCGACATCGGAGCAAAAAACAAGCAAAATACCAGACAAATTAAGGCAGTGAGTACAGCAGCAACTCGTTCTATTTCTTCAGTGACTTTAATGCTAAGGTAGACAGCGATTAAGGCAATCGATAAGGTGATTAACCAAAGTATCAGCGTCATAAAACTATAGAAGCAATAACTCAAGGATCTGCCTCATACAAACTCTTATGGCAGCACGACAGAAATCGTTACAGTTTCAGAGATTTCCACTTTCTTCTTTCTGCCTTTTTGTACGATGCTTATCTTGACTTTAACATCTTTATCTTAACATCTAGACCAGCATTTTTAGGAGTCGAACTCACCTGACTAATCGTAACATTAACGACAAAAAAATATTAGTTTTACTGGGTGACATTGTAACAAAAGAAACAAAACTATTTCTTTTCGGACTTATTACTTGTAACTTCTTAACTTTTAAGAGCGGCTAACTGGGGTTACACAGACTGACACTCTAGGGCACCATGGACATCCATCCCATTACCTTTTTACCTCTTCGGAACAGTACAGAGTCAGCCAATCCTAAGTAATGGGCTACGAGTAATAGCAAAAAAGATTGACTCATAACCTGATCGAGAAGGTGAGGACAATCGTCAAAGTCTAAACACAGTACTGTAGAACGATTCCAGAGTTCTCGAAATAACTTACAATTTTTGGGTAGAAAAGATATGAGAGAACGGAATCGGCTGAGTGCCGCCTTCTCAAAGTCAGCGCTGGTGTAATTGGCTGGAGAGTGTTGATCTGCCATTTTTATCCTCCTACTAGCTTAGTAGCTCTCCCATATCCAAGATAATGGAGCGAAGCCTATCCTTCCAAAGCTCTGTAAAAAAAACTTTACTTAACAGGGTGGACTAGGGAAGAGACTGTATTTGCTACTGTTCCCCGATGTAGCCTGCTACAATCTCTACATGGCTCTTTTGAGGTCTTCAGTCAAAAACTACTCTTTCACTTGACTCCCATGACTGCGAGGGTCATCTGGGGATGTCTTTGACGATGACACAGGCGCTTTAAATGTAGAGACTTGTCCATCGCCTTGAGTATAGGGTAATGGTAAATTAGCGACCAAGGCTTCTAAATTCGCCTCCAAAACCGGGCGAGGTTGTTCCCCAATCGTTTGGGCAATTGCTTCGCCTTGGGTGTCTAAAAAAACAAAATGGGGGATACCATCGACTCGATAGTTAAGAATTTCGGGTAACCACTTGCTGTTATCCACATTCAGCATCACAAAATTGACCGAGTCGGTGTAGTGTTGTTTCAATTCGACTAAGTCCTGCGCCATGGCTTGACAAGTGGTACACCAGTTAGCATAGAACTCCATGAAGGTGGGCTTGCCATTGCTCAGTGCGACTTCTAGGGGCGTAGATTCCTCAGCTTGGGCGTCAAGAGAAGCCGAACCCGTCTGTGTTTGTAATCCTAAGAATAGAGCAACACCGAGAATGATGGCGACTAAGGCAATTATAAAATTTCTCAGTCGAGAGCTGAGATTCGTTTCAGGGGTTTGGGGAGATGGAGATCCGGAGTCGGGGGAATTCGCGGTCATATTTAAGGGCAATTTAACCTACAACTGATCAATTTTTATCAAAACGATCCTTTCCATAGGCTAACAAGACCATGAAAAAACGGCTAACTCTCACCTTTCCCAAACGCACCATCCAAATGCCAGTAACCTACCGACTGGCAAAGGATTTCAATGTCGCCGCCAATATTATCCGCGCCCAAGTCGCACCCAATCAAATCGGTAAACTGGTGGTGGAACTCTCAGGAGATATTGATCAGCTCGATGCTGCCATTGAGTGGATGCGATCGCACGATATTAATGTATCCCTGGTTGACCGTGAAATTATGATTGATGAAACTAGCTGTGTTGATTGTGGGTTGTGTACAGGTGTGTGTCCCACAGAAGCCTTAACCCTCAATCCCGATACCTTTCGACTTAACTTTACGCGATCGCGTTGTATTGTCTGTGAGCAGTGTATCCCAACTTGTCCGGTTCAGGCAATTTCTACTAATCTGTAGTTATTGGTTCATGGTTCATTGGTGATGCAAGGACATTTGACCCATGATAATTAGCGATTGTTCTTTAACAAAGGTCGCACAATCAGAAAACCTGTACCAAATGCGGTGAGTACAATCAGCACGATAGCTAAAATTAAAACCCAGCCATTGACCTCTCTATAGCTCTCAGAAGCGGATGTACGACGGGAACGAGACTCTTGCTGTTCAATCACCAACGTTTCTCTGTAAGGCGATGAAGGGGCTTCCAACTTATGAGGGGGTGGAACATCAACCCCTACCCTAGAGTGGGCTGATTTAGGGATTGACGGGGCGGGACGAGGTTCTGAGGGAATCGACTGGCGTCGAGGCATTGGGGCGCCAGTGACGGGTGTCAATGAATCCACAACCTGCTGGAGATGTTGGCTCGATTGCAGGACTTTTTCCACTTCTTGGCGCAGTTTTTGGTTTTGTTTGACCAACTGCTGATTTTGACCATTGAGGGAATCCAACATAGCTTGAGCGGCTTGTAACTCAGCCGCCAGTTCCCGGTATACAGAGATTGGCACCGAAGGGCAATAATTATTGGCAGAGGTTGAGGGGGTATAACGATCAGTTGGCGGATTTTGCATAGAAGGATTAATTGGGGAATTAGAATTCATGGGTCTTGCCAAGCCTCTGTAGAGTCATCAGAGTTTCGATTTTATCGAGGAATAGTCGTAACCTATTTCTGATCAACTCCTAGCTCCATAACTGTGGCATTAATTATACGACGCCTATCTTACAATATTCGCCTCTTTAGGCAATGAGTAAACGCTATTTAACCTTAACCCTACTCCCTTACCCTTTCCGGTCATAAACGGGGCAATAGGGGGAAAAAATGCCCCACAGGTCCATATCCTTGACCAATATCGAGAGCGTATTGGAGTGCTGTGGTCACATACTCCTTTGCCAATTGCACGGCGGTGAGTGGGTTTTTCCCCATCGCCAAATTCGCCGCGATCGCACTACTGAGTGTACAGCCTGTACCGTGATTATTCTTTGTCTCAATCCAGGTTGTTTTTAGGGTGTACAACTGGGTTCCATCAAACCAGACATCAACCCCACATAAATTACCCGTCATCCCACCGCCCTTAACCAAGACAGCTTTTGCTCCCAGTTGATAAATACGTTGGGCAGCCCTTCCCATATCATCCAGGGTATGAATGTCCAAACCGCTGAGTAATTGAGCCTCATAACGGTTTGGTGTGACTATTGTTGCCAAAGGAATCAAACCCTCTCGCAAAGACGTTACCGCCTGATCATCAATCAATTGGTCTCCTGTGCGGGATACCATCACCGGATCAACCACCAACGGGTCAAGATTTAAACCCTGAACCTGGGACACCACAGCATTAATAATCTCGGCGTTGAGTAACATTCCCGTTTTAGTCGCCTGAGTACCGATATCACGCACCACCGCCTCAATTTGGGCAACGACGGCGGCGACTGGCAAAGCATCCACTCGGTTGACCCCTTGAGTATTCTGGGCGGTGACACAAGTCAAGGCACTCGTTCCATGAACACAGTGAAAAGCAAAGGTTTTCAAATCTGCCTGAATTCCCGCCCCACCTCCGCTATCTGATCCGGCTATTGTCAGCGCTACTGGTACTTGCATGAGTTTTGTCAGTTAACAGTTAACAGTTAACAGTTAACAGTTAGTTAACCGTTAACAGGAAGTGTTTTGAGTTAACTCCTCATCTCTCCCATCTTCCTCTTCCTTCTACCGTCTCCTAACTTCTGGGAAAACGACGCCGTTGCAAAAATTCGGGAATATCTAGCCCTGGTCGGCTTTTCGGTTCGGGTGCAGGGGGGGTGGGTGGATTCGGTTTTGGGGTAATCGGTCGGGTATAACGGGGAATTTCTTTGACAGGTGGGGGCGGTGGCGCTTCACCACTAAAGCCCGTGGCAATCACCGTAATTCTAATCTCACCTTGAAGCCTGTCATCAATCACAGCACCAAAAATAATATTGGCGTTAGGATCAACCACTTCGTAGATTGTTTCTGCCGCTGCATTAACTTCGTGTAACGTCAGATCACTACCACCTGTAATATTAAAGACCACCCCTCTAGCACCTTCTACGGAAGACTCCAGCAGGGGCGAGGAAATCGCCGCCACAGCCGCTTCTCTAGCGCGGGATTTACCTGAACCCACACCAATTCCCATTAACGCCGAACCGGCGTCTGCCATAACAGCTCGCACGTCAGCAAAATCGACATTCACTAACCCCGGAACGGTGATAATGTCTGAGATTCCCTGCACACCCTGACGCAGGATATCATCAGCCACTCTAAAGGCATCTTGAACCGGTGTTTGTTCAGAAATCACCGACAAGAGCTTATTATTGGGAATCACGATTAGAGTATCGACACGGCTTTGCAGTGCCGCAATTCCTTCCTCGGCTTGAGTTGTACGGCGGCGTCCCTCAAAGGTGAACGGACGAGTCACAACGCCCACTGTTAAAGCGCCGAGTTCTTTCGCAATCTCTGCCACAATTGGCGCCGCCCCCGTTCCTGTACCACCGCCCATCCCGGCTGTGATGAAAACCAAATCGGACTCGGCTAAGGCTTGGGCAATTTCATCGCGAGATTCTTCCGCCGCTTTTTGACCAATGGCTGGATTTCCGCCTGCACCGAGTCCCCTTGTCAATTTCTGACCCACCTGCAAGCGTTTGGCGGCGGAGTTTTGGGAGAGGGCTTGAGAATCGGTATTAATCGACCAAAACTCGATCCCAGCCACTTCACTGGCAATCATTCGGTTGACCGCGTTTCCGCCTCCACCACCGACACCAACAACTTTAATTTTGGCAACACTACCTGGCAAAATGTTGTCACTCCTCGTGTCTTCCCTGGGAATCCCCTTGGAATCATAATCATGGGGTTGACCAAACTGCAACCCAGAGTTACTGAAGGGATGGGTATTTTCCACTCCAACTGAAAGATCGGTATTCAGTGTGATAGGAGAGCTTTGATGGACAAGCCCTAGTTTACTATTAAGCGTCATTGCAATAGGTCAGGGTTGATAATCAACTTTATCAGTTATATGTAGCAATCTGAGTCAACTATAGGGTAAGTCGATCGAAAAACCAACGAACACCCCTGTTTGTGGTTAAGACTCTTGAAGGGTACTCTCCTCAAGAGTTGCCAAAATTGGCATAGCTGAATTCTCTTTTATACCACTCTTGCCGCCACGGTTAGTCATGATCAGGTTCAGATGTCTCACTTGGCATCCTCATCTGAATCACCGGACGGTCTGGGTTTTTGAGATCAATATAGGCGATTTGGCTTTGTTGAAGATGAGTGGGTAACTGTCGCATACGATCCAAGACTGCCAGTTGCTCCGCCAACTGGGAACTATCCGATCCTAAGTGAACATTTCCTAACTCGGTTTTCAAGATTAAATTAGCTGGGTTTCGCCAATCAATTTCCAGGACTTTGACGGGAGAATGGTGGATGACCTGATACACTTGCGACCAGTAAGGACGATAGTATTCATTTTGACCCCTTACTTGCAGCGTGGGCAACTCCACATTGGCTTTGAGAGAATGATAGCTACTTTGGGGCATCCAGACACCCCGTTCATCCAAAAAGCCCGGTTCTGAGGTCACCTGAGTTTGCCCCTGTGCAGCTAAAGCTATCCCCGGTGCGATCGCAACGGGCTGGCGCTCTTGCACTTGAATGGTCAATCCTGGGGGTATGAGTTGACGGGTTACTGTCGCTGTTGCAATGGGTGCGGCGCCCTCAAGCACCTCCGCGATCGCTTGGGGTTCCACGCGCAATAGGGACTGAGGATAGGATAAGGGGAGCAGGGAACGAATTGCTTGAGTTGAGAGAAATTCATTGCCCTCAATGTCAATCTGTTCCGGTTGGCGAATCACCCAGTCGGGCAAGGTAATCGCCCAAATCAAACCGCTAGCCATACCGCCAACCATGAGCGATCGCCACAGAGCCTGAAAAAATTTAATTCGGCGTGCGCGTCGTAAATGTTGTCGCCGATTACTGATTTGTGCTTGGGAAACTGATGCAATGTTTGCCATCTACTACCGCTAGAGGTTCCAAATATATCAATGCCACCATCCTACTTTCCCTTGCCAGGAGATTGACATTCTGCCCCACTAACCTTAACGGATGAGGAAATCTTTTCTTCCCTGGTTTCCTTTTCTTGCCGTTGTCATCAAACCGGGCGATGGCTGACCAAGCTGGTTGTGCTGATGCAAGTCGTTGCCATTTAACAGATCACACTATCATGGTGCAATCGTTATTGCAAGCCAGCTTGCTCAGGCGTTATCAAGGTATAAGTGAGACAGGGGGACAAGATTTTCGAGGGGTCAGTTATTTTGGTGAGGTTTTCCTCACTACTCTAACTGGGGGATCACATCCGGGCTATTGATACTAAGGGGGGGGTATTACCCCTACGCATAAGGGTTCAGTCAATGATTTACTCTCTACTTGAATCAGGTGACTCAAGAGTCTTGCTTTATGAAACTGCATCTACCTACTTTTTTCAAAGCCTGTAACCCAGCTAGAACTCTAGTTATGGGCAATCCAGAGGATCGTCAGTACTATATTAATTTTTCCTCCGTGCGGGGCGGCAAAATTATCGAAGCCTTAGGACGAACGATCGCGCGACTTTCACCGGATGAACCCACCTGCCAACTCTTTACTGGACATATTGGCTGTGGCAAGTCTACAGAATTGTTTCGATTAAAGGCTCAGTTAGAGGAGCAACAATTTCACGTTGTCTATTTCGAGTCGTCTCAAGACTTGGACATGGCAGATGTTGATATTAGCGATATTTTGCTCAGCATCGCTCGGTCGGTGAGTGAAAACCTAGAAGCGATCGGGATTAGTCTCCAACCCCGGTACTTTAACAAACTCTTCAACGAGATTAATGACTTCTTACAGACGCCTATCGATGTGGATGTAGCCGCTGAACTTTCCGTGGGCATTGCCAAAATTACGGCTAAAACTAAAGATAGCCCTCAATTGCGCGAACAGCTTAGACAGCACCTAGAGCCTCGCACTCAAGGTATTTTACAGGCGATTAATGCCGAAATCATTGAACCTGCGATAAAAAAGCTTAAACAACGCGGGAAACAAGGGTTAGTTGTCATTATAGACAATTTGGATCGGGTTGATCCCAGGCGGGTTCATGGGGATCGATTGCAGCCTGAATACCTGTTTATCGACCGAGGCTCTCAATTGCGACGTTTACGGTGTCATCTGGTTTATACCATACCCTTAGCGTTGATGTTCTCTAACGAGTACGAAACCCTCAAGAATCGTTTGGGAGGGGGTGTCGCTCCCAAAGTGTTGCCCATGGTGCCGATCGGGTTTCGAGATGGTCGTGAGTTCCCCCAGGGTATGGCATTACTCCGACAACTCGTTTTAGCCCGTGCCTTTCCCACAGTTTCTCCGGAAGACCGCTTAAGCTTAATCCCAGAGGTTTTTGACAGTCCCGAAACCCTAGACCGCCTCTGTCGGATTAGTGGGGGTCACATCCGCAACTTATTGGGAGTGCTGTATAACTGCCTGCAACAAGAAGATCCACCCTTTTCTCGCGAATGCTTAGAAAGCGTAATTAAGGGATACCGTGACGATCTGGCGTTAGCGGTTGAAGATCCAGAATGGCAGTTACTCTTTCAGGTCGTTCAACAGCAGTTCATTCGAGGTGAAAAAGAGTATCAAACCTTGCTACGCAGCATGTTTGTCTATGAATACCGCGATGACTTGGGTCGCTGGTTTGGAGTCAACCCAGCTTTAGCCGAGACTGCCCGGTTTAAATCTGTCGCCGCCGTGAGCCAGAGCGCTTAGTGTCGGGGTCAAAGGGTGCAAACTTCTAAGATCGGGGGGAGCTGGGGGAGTTAACTCACGCAATATGCCCTATGCGCAAAGCGAAGGGTTAAAACTTCCCCAATCCAAAATCAGTGATCTAAATCACATTTAACATAAAATTTTGTCACGATTTTTATCAGTTGATCTCACTGTTTAATTGAATCAAAACTTGTTAAATTATCTGCGTCTAAGTTGTGATTTTATAAGTGGCTTGAGTGGCTAAATTAATAGTTTTTATATTATCAAAGATAGGATTTAATAAAAAGTAAATACTGAAAATAGTCAAGCCGACCCAATTAAGCCAATAGAGGTATCATTGGTTTGATTTCTGTTTTTTTTGTCCGTAATTAATTTCCCTTGGTAAAACTATTTTCCTCAATGAGAACCAACTAGGAGTAGTCACATTTTGATAGGAATGAAGGAGCAAGAGAGAGCCGAAGAAATAGTCTTAGCCAATGAGCGTTCATTATCCACCCTCGCTCGGGCAATCACCTTGTCTGAAGGACAATTTGCCCTGATTTTAGTTCGCTGCAACTATCAGTGCTGCAAGCAACCCCTATGGCAGAAACTCCAAGGGCTGACGGGAATTCCCTTGAAACAGTTAGTGCTGCAAGAATCCAGTCAAACCTTATATACCGTTATCCTAGACGCGATCGCGCCAGAGGAATTATCTGCCTTGCTCGTATTTGGTCTAGAATCCGTAACGGCAATTGATCCGGTCTTAATTTCCACAAATCAGGTACGAGACGAATTTCCTAAAAGTTTTACCTTTCCCATCGTTTTATGGGTCACGGATGAATTACTCCACAAATTAGCTCGATTTGCGCCCGACTTTAAGAGTTGGGCTGCCACCTCGATTAAATTTGAACTGGCAACAGCCGAATTGTTGCACTTATGGGAACAAACGACAGAGGAACTTTTCACCACCCTTTTAGATAAAAGTGTCGGTGAATTTTTGTCCAATGAGGCGCTCAAGTTGGCGCCAGGATGCCAGCGTCGTCAAGAACTCGAATCCGCCTTACGGGATTTGCAGGCGCGTGATGTGAGTCTAGAACCTGCCCAATATGCGACATGGCAATTTATTTTAGCTAGAGATTCCTTTCGCCATGACCTAATTGAAGTTGCCCTTGAGCAGTATCAACGAAGTCTAGACGTTTGGCAACAGATTCAGCGTGCTGTATCCGGTGACATCCCGAAACAATCCTTAGAACGGATTGGCATACTGCTATGTCATCTAGGCTGGTGTTATTGTCGTCAAGCTCAATTACACCCCAATCACAAATATAGAAGTTGGGAGAGAGCCAGAGAATTTTGGCAAGGGGGGATTGACATCTTTACGACAGCGGGACGCTTGGATTGGGTTGCCCATTTAACCATTCAACTGGGTGAAGTCTTGCAAAATCTGCAAAATTGGGCAGATTTACAAGCGCTAGCACTTCAGTCTTTGGCGCAGTCTCAAACCCAAGACAACGCCGCTCAATTACCACAAGCTTACGGTTTTTTAGCGGCTGTGGCATTAGAAGAATCCAACTGGGAGGATGCCAAAGTCTTCGCGCAAACGGCGTTAGACATTTTGGAGAATTCCCAATTATTTCAGCCTCAGCATCAGGGATGGTATTTACTCATCCGTGCCAAAGCCCAGCGTCAACTGGGTGAATCGACGGCTGCTATTGCGGATTTAGAGACAGCCTTAACGGTAGAGGGGTTACTCCCCAAAGCTCCCCATCAGTCTCCCCAGCTTTATCTCGACATTCTCCAACAACTCCGCTCCCTCTACTATGATCACCAGAAATACCTACGAGCCTTTGAACTCAAGCAAAAACAGCGCTCCTTAGAACAACAGTATGGCTTTTTTACCTTTCTCGGTGCCGCACCCTTACTCTCTGGACGAGCTGAGCAACAATTATCGCCCCTAGAAATAGCCGCCGCTGGGCGATTGCCTGATGTGAATCGACTCTTGGAACGCCTAAGCCGCAATGATCACAAACTAACCGTGATTCATGGCTCCTCTGGCGTTGGTAAAAGTTCTCTCATTCATGCGGGATTAGTCCCCGCCTTAGCCAGTCGCACGATTAGCGCCAGAGAGGTTATCCCCGTAGTGCAAAAAGTCTATCGTGATTGGCGGGGAGAGTTTTCTCGACAACTCACCCAGGGGTTAGGCTGCACCACTTATCCCTCATCAGATACCGCCTTAGCACCCCAATCGCTGACCCAACTGCCAACCAGTCTAGACCAGTTGCAGCAGGCGGCTGATGGCAATGTCCTGATCGTTCTGATTTTTGATCAGTTTGAAGAATTTTTTTTCGTCTGTACTGACTTAGAACAACGACGCCAGTTTTATGCATTTTTGGAACATTGCCTCAATCTTCCCTTTGTTAAAGTTATTTTATCCCTGCGAGAAGATTACCTGCATTACCTGCTCGAATGCGAACGCTACACCAATTTGAGTGCCATCAACAACAATATTTTGGATCGGCAACTTCGTTATCACCTGGGTGATCTGTCCCCAAAGGAAGCGAAAAATGTCATTTCTACCCTCGCTTCTGGGTCTCAGTTTAAGTTAGACGAAGCCCTAATTGATGCCCTGGTTCAGGATTTAGCCTCACCGACACAAAGCGTGCGACTGATTGAATTACAAGTGGTGGGTATGCAACTACAAGCGGAAAAAATTACCACCCTGGCGCAATACCAAGCCCTAGGCACGAATCCCAAGGCAACCTTAGTCGAACGCTGGCTCATAAGTGCCATTGCCGATTGTGGATCTGAAAACGCAGATACGGTTTGGCATGTCTTATTTTCACTGACGGATGACCGAGGGACTCGTCCCCTGAAAACTCAAACCGAGTTGGAATCAGGGACAAAGGATTTGGATATGGGACAAACACCGTCCCCCTCTATTGCCAACTCCCTACCCCCACTTCCCCTAATTCTGGAGATTTTAGTCGGTGCCGGATTGTTATTTCGCCTACCCGATGAACCAGAGGATCGATATCAGCTTGTTCACGATTACTTAGTCGCACCAATCCGCCACCATTACAAAAAACGCCGCAAGCTCACTCTTGTGAAACGGCTACAGAACAGTCAGATGGAACTCTTACGAGTTCGCAAACAGCGACTGGGTGCCATCGCCGTCGGTATGGCGATGGCAGTTCTGGCAGTTACCGCTGGGGGTTTAGGATGGCGGGCTGAGGTGCAACGCCGACGTGCCGCGACTCTGACGTTTAATGCCCAATTGGGTGCGATTAGTGCCTCCTCAGAAGCTCTATTTGCTTCCGGAAAGGAATTTGATGCTCTGCTGGAAGGGCTAAGAGCTGCTAGACAGCTTAAGCACGTTGCTGTACAGGTTGAACCAGATACCCACCTGCAAGTGATTGCCGCCCTCTCCCAAGCCGTAGACTCGGTGACGGAGCGAAATCGTTTAGAAGGACATAGTGATATCGTCTGGGATGTGAGCTTTTCTCCTGATGGAGAACTGATTGCCTCAGCCAGCCGCGATGGTAGGGTGAAATTATGGCGTCCTGATGGCACTTTGGTCACTACCCTGCAAGGGCATCAAGATAGCGTCACCAGTGTTTCGTTTAGTCCAGATAGCCAGCTCATTGCATCGAGTAGTTGGGATGGTACGGTCAAGCTTTGGCGTCGTGATGGCACCCTCGTCCGCACTCTGAGCGGGCATAAGGATTATGTTTACAGCGTTACCTTTAGTCCCAACGGTAAACGCTTAGCCTCCACAGGTGCGGATGGTACGGTGCGACTGTGGCAAGTGGATGGTCAGTTAATCCGTACCATTTCGGCTCACAAAAACGGAGCGCAGTGGGTTAGTTTTAGTCCCAATGGTGAGATCTTGGCTTCCGCCGGAAGTGATCAAACCATCAAATTGTGGACAGAAGATGGTCAACTGTGGAAAACCATCACAGGACACCAGGGTAAGGTTAACAGCGTCGCTTTTAGTCCCGATGGTCAATTGATTGCCTCAGCTAGCGATGATCGCACTGTGAAACTGTGGAATACTCAGGGTAAGCTCATCAAAACCCTATCCCAGCCGGAACGCTGGGTGTTGAACGTGACATTTAGTGCCGACAGCCAGTTGATTGCAGCAGCAAGTGCCGATAATACGGTGAGACTGTGGAATCGCGATGGGATGTTACTGAAAACTTTTAAAGGACACAGCGATAGAGTAACTGCTGTAAGTTTTAGTCCCACAAAACAGGCACAAGATACCCCAAACTCACCAGCCACTCCTGTCATCCTCGCCTCTGCCAGCTATGATAAAACCATTAAACTTTGGCAACTTCGTCAACAGTCTCAGTTATTTTTACGAGGGCATGACGATGATGTGGTAGATGTTACTTTTTCTCCTGATGGAGAATTGATTGCGACGGCGAGTAACGATAAAACTGTCAAAGTTTGGAATCGCCTGGGTCAACTGCTTTCTACTTTAAACGGACATACTGAACGGATTTATAGCGTTAGTTTTAGTCCTGACGGTGAACGCATTGCTTCAGCTAGTCGAGATGGTACGATTCGGCTTTGGAATCGACAGGGACAATTCCTTAAGGTTTTAAATGGTCATCAGGATTGGGTCTTGGATGTTAGTTTTAGTCCTGATTCTCAACAGCTTGCCTCAGCGAGTCGGGATAAAACGGTTAAACTTTGGACAAGGGATGGAGTTTTGATTAAAACATTAAAGGGACATCAATCCCGCGTCAATGGGGTGAGTTTTAGTCCCGATGGTCAGCTATTGGCGTCTGCTAGTGATGACCAAACCGTAAAGTTGTGGACGGTAAATGGAGAATTACTGAAAACTTTACAGGGTCATAGTAATTGGGTTTTAGATGTCAGCTTCTCCGCCGACTCCGAGTTATTAGCCTCAGCTAGTTATGACAATACGGTAAAAGTCTGGAATCGCCAGGGTAAACTGCAAACCACATTGAAAGGGTCTACTGATAGTGTGGCGCGGGTTCAGTTCAGTCCTAGGGGAAATATTCTCGCCACCACAAGTTGGGATAATCGGGTACAAATCTGGCGGCTGGATGACACTTTAGTCAAAACCTGGGAAGCTGAGGAGGGGCGCGTCACAAGTGTGAGTTGGAGCCGGGATGGTCAAGCCTTGGCTGTTGGCACTGAAGATAATATGGCAATTGTCTGGAATTTAGATTTAGAGAATCTGTTATCCAAAAGTTGTAATTGGCTGCGAGATTATCTCAATCATAATCCAGATGTGAAACAGAGTAATCGTGAGCTTTGTCAACCCATTGCTGGTGAGAATATCACCAAATGATTTACTGATACGATAAACCTTGATGGGTATACAGTGTAGCGATTTAGTCCAGGCAACTAGGGAGGGATTTCCCAGCACCCATCGGCAGATAAAACTCAACAGCCATTACATCCGGACGGCAAGCAAGCTAGGATGGATAACAAAGATGTGCAACAGGAGCGTGCTGGCATAGCCTGTGTTAGAGTGAGCGTAATTCCTTTGCAGTCGTTTTCCTCCAGCTTGTGAAAGGATTATGGTAATTACAAAACGTAGCCTCGTCGTTGGGGCGACCGCAGTAGTCTTAACAACGGTTGCAGTTACAGGGGCTGGTCTGCATTTATCTCAAAGTCAGGCTTTTTTTCAGGACAGCCCTAAAGAGTTAGTCGATGAAGTCTGGCAAATTATTGATCGCCAGTATGTGGATGCTACCTTCAATCAGGTGGATTGGCGAGCCGTTCGCCTTGAGTACTTAGAGCGCCCCTATGCTGACAAGCAAGAAGCTTACGAAGCCATTCGGGAAATGCTCAAGCAGCTCGATGATCCCTATACCCGATTCATGGACCCCGAAGAGTTCAAAAATATGCAAATTGATACCTCTGGGGAATTAACGGGTGTGGGGATTCAAATCGCCCAGGATGAAGAGACGAAAAAGTTAATGGTCATTTCGCCAATTGAGGATACGCCAGCGTTTAAGGCGGGTATTCTCGCCAGGGATATAATCCTCAAGATTGATGGTAAGAGTACCGAAGGGATGGATGTTAATGATGCGGTGCAACTGATTCGCGGGAAACCGGGTACTGATGTGACGCTAACTATTCAACGGGATGAGGAGCAAATCGACTATAAAATTACACGGGCGCGGATTGAAATTCATCCAGTACGCTATAGCTATCGGAGTACACCCACGGGTGGGATTGGTTATATTCGCCTGAATCAGTTTAGCGCGATCGCAGCACAGGAAATGCGAGAGGCAATTAAGGAGTTAGAAGCCAAGGAGGTTAATGGCTACGTCTTGGATTTACGCTCTAATCCGGGCGGATTACTTTACTCCAGCATTGAGATTGCCCGCATGTGGCTGGATAAAGGGAAGATTGTTTCTACGGTGAATCGTCAGGGTAGCTCGAATGAAGAGGTGGCGAGAAATCGATCCCTGACGGATAAACCTTTAGTTGTCCTAGTTGATGGTGGTTCAGCGAGTGCTAGTGAAATTCTTTCGGGTGCTTTGCAGGATAACCAACGAGCAACCTTAGTTGGCACTCAGACCTTTGGCAAAGGCTTGGTACAATCAGTACGCGGACTCGGAGATGGTTCGGGTTTGGCGGTGACTATTGCTAAGTATCTGACGCCCAGTGGTCGTGATATCAATAAGGAAGGGATTCCGCCGGATATTGTCATAGAACTGACTGAGGAACAGCGCAAGGAATTACAGAAGGATCGGACTAAAATTGGCACGCCAGACGATCCCCAATATGTCAAAGCTCTAGATGTTCTCAATCAGGCAATTGCCGAGCAACCCAATAATAGGGCATCGGTTCAGGCTCGATAGGTACTATTCAGGTTGACATTTTCCCGCCCGAATTAGCTTGACGCCGAAAGCCCCACGCCATAGCGGTAATCCGCTTGGCGTCGGGATGGATAGGCGGATAGCCGGAGGTACGGAGGCTATCAAATAGGTGATCTTAAACGAGCAATCAGGCTTCTGATTAACTCTGATTTGGTCATACCACGCCTTACAGCTTCCTGCTCAAGCTGTCTAGACTCGTATTCTGTAAGCCTGATTTCTAGTCGAATGTTTTTCACTTTATTCCGGTCATTTGTACGTAAATCCAGTATACTGTTTTATAGGTCGATAAACAAAAGGCAAGCTTAATGAGAACAGCTCACCAGTACCGATTACGTCCAACAAAACAACAAGCTATTGAGCTAGATAAATGGCTGTCTATGCTGTGCGCTCAGTACAACTACTTATTGGCTGATAGGTTTAACTGGTACGAGTGCAATCGTTCTCCTGTTAATGCTTGTCCTCTTGTCTGTCACCTGCCTGAGCTGCGAAATAACCCAGACTATTATTCTCAGAAGAAAACTTTACCTCAACTCAAAAAAACTCATCCTTGGTACGGCGAAATATATTCTCAAGTTCTGCAAGATGTCGTTAAGCGAGTTAAAGTAACGTTTGACCGTTTTCTTAAGGGGGATAGCAACGGAAAACGAAGTGGTAGACCTCGGTTTAAGGCTCGTAACCGTTATCGCACTTTCACCTATCCTCAGATGAAAGATGGGTGCTTACAGGGCAAGTTAATTAACTTGCCAATGTTTGGAAAAGTTAAGGTAATCCTGCATCGTCCTATCCCTGATGGCTTCAAAATTAAAACCGCATCTGTCACCAAAAAAGCCGATGGTTACTATTTGACACTTGCCCTGGAAGACAAAAAAGTTCCTGAAATTAAGCCAGATTTTAATCCTGATAAAATTGCTGGAATTGATGTAGGAATAAAGAAATTTCTAACAACTTCCGAGGGAGAAACTGTAGCCATTCCTCAACATTACCGCAAAGCTCAAAAACGCTTACGGGTTATCCAGAAGCGGGTATCACGCCGCAAGAAAGGGAGTAACGGTAGACTTAAAGCCATTAAGCAACTTGGGAAGCAACACAAGAAAGTTGCAGACAAGAGAAAAGATTTCCACTTCAAAACAGCAAATTGGCTGTTGTCAAAATATGACGTAGTAGCTCATGAAGACTTAAACGTCAAAGGTCTAGCTCAAACCCGATTGGCTAAATCTGTGTTGGATGCTGGGTGGTCAAGCTTTCTGTCTATACTGACAAACAAAGCCGTAAATGCTGGGAAGTTGGTTATTCCAGTAAGCGCCCATAACACTTCACAGGATTGCTCCAGTTGTGGAGATAAAGTACCTAAAAAGCTGCATATTCGCTGGCACGATTGCCCCTATTGTGGGTGTAGCCTTGACCGTGATCATAATGCAGCTATTAATATCAAAAACAGAGCCGAGGGGCATCCGGTTCTTAAAGCGCAACGCCTCCTAAGCAATAGCCGGATTGGTTGCGAAGCCTACACCATACCTGTATCCAGGTTGGTGTAGGAGTATGTCACTCCAACTCGGCGTGCGATCGCGTCTTGTTGAGATTCAAAAGGTCCCCAGCGTTCTGAGGTTTCCTCACCTTCTACTTGAGTGCTCTTAACAATTTCGCATTGTCCATTTTTTTGCTTGACAATGTACCATTTTTGTGTGTCAGACATAGGGACTTAGAACTACAGACTGTGGCATAAAAAACAAATAACCAATAACGATCACGGACTTTGAGCCGAATCAAGCTGGAACATCACTGGCGCTTCCCCCGATCCACCGCCCATAATCACGACTTTAGCATTGTTGGAACCCGCCAGTTTTTCCATTGCTTCAATTTCCTTTAACCTGAGAAATTGCGGATTAAGAGCCTGAGAGATAAGCTTTTGAGCATCTGCTGTCCCTCTAGCTTCAATACGTTTGCGTTCTGCCTCTTGACGCTCTTTTTCTAAGGTAAATTTCATTTGCTGGCTTTCCTGCTCTGTAGCCAGCTTCTGCTGTACAGCCGCTTGCAGCGTTTCTGGCAATTGAATTTCTCTCAACAGAGCCTGATCAACCACAAAACCGAGGGGAGTCAACTGTTCACTGAGCCGTAGACGAAGTTGATTGGCAACCTCTTGTCGTTTCGACGAGTAAATGGCTTCGGCTGGATAACTAGCGGTAATTTCTCGCACCAGGGAACGAAATCGGGAAGTGATAATGTCCGTTTCTTCCGTGCCAATCGTTTTATACACATCGGCGGCTTTGTTAGGCTCTAGTCTGTACTGAAGAGAGACATCGATATTAAACGCTAATCCTTCCTGGGATGTCGCTTCGATGGTTTCCTTGATATCTCGCAGTCGCGTGGAAAAATTTTCCACCTCAGTGAACGGGTTCACTAAATGCACACCCGGATTCAGGGGACGTTGAGAGACTTGTCCGAATAATTCGACTACACCAACATTCCCCGCCGGGATAATAATCAAAGTTCTGAAAACGGAGGCAATCACAGCAACGACGCCAACGAGTAATGCTACGGCTCGCACGGTTAAGCTTGTCCGTTTATCAGGAATTTTGGCACTCGTCAAAAAGACGAGGATTGCCACCAGGGTGGTTAAGAGTGAAGCAATGAATGACATAAGCGTTTTTAAGGAATGGTTTCGTCAGTTTCTCTGTATTGAACAGCCGTCACTGGCGAGTTTATACCTATCACTCTGGCTTCAGGTTTGAATTCTACGCAGAAGACCTATGTTTGTTATAAAAATTAAGGGAAGTCTCTTGCGCTAACGACAGTCGGGGCGGGTTTAGCCAGATTTGGGTGCAACCGAAAAGATAATCGTAAAACCCGCCCCTACAAACCTGCCCGGCTTCCAGACGTGCCATGGAGACGTGCCATGGAGACGTGCCATGGCACGTCTCTACATGGCTCCCCTAGCTACTCCAAGGGATTGGTTCTGATCTGGATTTGACAGCGTTCGAGATAACTTTGGGCGGCGCGATCGCTAGAATGATAGTCTAGGCATTCTTGAAATAAACCGGCGGCTTCGGCAAAAGAACCGAAATGATACAACATCACGGCTTTTTCAAATGTATCTTTAGTGACAAGTTTGGCGTCTCGGAGTTCAGGCGGATCGGCGGAAAATACTTCAAATAAACCCACGGCTTTGGCTTTGCCTTTGGCTTTCACTTGTTCGATAAACCGAAAGTCATAGTCTAAGGGATTATTTAACCGCCCCAAGGTTTGATGGGTGATTAAAAACGAAATCCCGTAGATTTTGGTTAACCCTTCTACCCGCGCGGAAAGGTTCACTGCATCGCCAATCGCCGTTCCATCCATGCGCCCCAATCCGCCAACGGTTCCTAACATTAGCAATCCCGTATGTAACCCAATACCAATCCGCAGCGTTTTCAAATTCCTTTTTTGTCGAATTTGATTATAGTTGTTTAACGCTTCCAGCATGGCAATTCCTCCTTGAACCGCATCATCAGCCAAATTAGGAAACAATGCCATAATCGCATCACCAATATATTTATCGATAAATCCGCCATGGTTTTGAATTTGTGGTTCCATATAACTGAGATACTCGTTAATAAAGGCAAAGTTTTCCGCTGGCGTCATCTGTTCTGATAAGGTGGTAAAATCCCGAATATCAGCGAATAAAACTGTCATTTCCCGTTCAACTTGATCCCCCAGTTCAACATCAACAATGCTCGCTTTGTCTAAAAAGCTGAGAAACTGAGCCGGGATGAACCGTTCATAGGCGGCGTTTAAGGTGGTGATATTGTCATAGAGTTTGGCATTTTCTAAGGAAATAGCCACTTGGGTGGCGAGGGTTCGTAACAGTGCCATGCGCTGTTGGGTAAAGGCTCCGGTTGTGAGATTATTTTCCAGATAGATAATCCCTTGGAGTCTGCCTTGATTAATTAACGGCGTGCAGGCAATAGATAAACACTGATACTGTTGAATATAGGGATCGTTGGCAAAGTTATCGTCACGAGTCGCATCATTTAACACCACTGTTTTGCAAGTGCGGGCGACATAATGGACAATTTTTGAGGAGAGCCGTTCAAACTGCTCCAGAGGAATCGATTGCAGTACGGGAATGTCCTGGGAATCAGCTTCTTTTGTCGCTTCCACAAGTAACCCCTTGCTACTGGGTAAAATCAAGATACCCCGTTGCGCTCCAGCGTTTTCAACCAGAATATTCATTAAATTTGCCAGCAATTTATCTAAAACTATCTCGCTGGAAATCGCATTGGTGGATTTGATGGTTGTGGCTAAATCTAACAGTTCACCCTTCGTCGAGTCGCTGGTTGTGTAAGTATTGAATGTTTTTGAGATAGGCAGTTGATCTGTTGGCGATCGCAACAATTTAGGGTATTTTGCTTCTAACACCTCAACTTTCCGTTTCGCCCCCCAAATTGTATATCCATAATGAGCATTTTTGAGATAGATTTGAGCAAATTCCGGCTTGTTTTCCCCTAACCAAAATCGAGCAGCTAGTTCATTGGCTAAGGCTTCATTTTGAATAAACTTGTTGACTCTGGCAGACTCAATAGCGCGATCGTACAACCGCATCGCTTCTATCTCATGTCCCGAAATCCGCGCCATTTCGGCGGCGATTAACAGATATTTATGCAGGAAGTTTTCGGGGCAATTATCCGCCCAAATTTTCAGTTGCTGTTGATTTCGCTCTAACTGCTGCCAATACTGTTTCTTTGTGTCCTCAGTTGCCTCTGGATAAAGGGATGTCAGAATTAAGGAATAGTAAAAATTATATTCAGCCCCTTGGAAATGACCTAACACAAAATCGATAAAATTGCCAGCCTCTAAAATCGCGGTTAAAGCCATCTCAAACTCCTCATAGAGATACAAGAGTTGAGCTTTAAAAATACTAAACGTACACAGCCAAGCCCAACTATTGTTAGTGCGACAGGTTTCTAAATAGCCACATTCATTAAACTCGTCGTTGTGAAACTCTAGGTGACTCTGAGTCAGTCCCAACAAATTCAATAAAGCTAGGTGAAATCCCACCATGCCATCAATTGCCCACTGATTTTTTGTCTTTTGCAAAAACTGCAAATAATTGGGCAAAAGTTCCAGAATTTCTTCCAGATTTACCCCTTGATAAAACAAGTAACGCAACTGATGTTCTAAGGCATAGCCAGAGTGGCGTAATTCACCCGATGACAACCCCGATTGATAGGCATCATCAAAAATCTGTTTGGCTAAATTTAGTGGCTTCACCCAATGATTTAAATGACCCGCCAAAACCAAACAAGCGGCACATTTTTGAAACGGACTGTTGAATCGCTCACTCAACTTTACCGCCAAACAACCAAACTCATATCCTGATTGATAATCCCCTAAAACCGAACCCAAGATAATGCCATACGTCACATAACCTTTTGCCGATTCGGGAATATTGCCATAGCACAGAGAAATATTGACCATTTTAACCACAATAACCGGGTAGAGTTCCTGATTTGAAAAATAAGCAGGAGGGTCAATATTGATCAATAATTGCAATGCCATTTTATGTTCCGGACTCGTAATTTCCGGTTCTGATAACAATGAAGCAATCTCGCGATCGCCTAAGTTTTGTTTGGCTTGTTCAACTTCCACATCCAGCGCCGCTTTTAGCTTAGTTTTGGGTAAATCCACGCCAAACAACGCCAAGGCTTTTCGTCCGGTTTCAATCGCTTCTGCGTATCGAGCCATCAGCGTGTATTGAATACTGAGCTGTTTATAAATTTCTCCTTTGTCTAATACCGATTTAACTTGACTCAGGGCATACTTTAGCAGGTTTTCTGATTTATCTAAATGACCGTTAAAATATTCAATTAAACTGCGTTCTTTATATAACTCCAAAACCAAATCATAGTGACTTAACCATGCTTCATCCGTTAACCCTTCCATTGCCACGACTAAATAGTCCCTAGCTGCCCCATAAGCGGTGGCATTTTTGGCTTGTTTCCCGGCTAACAGGTTTAACTTGACTAACTCTAACTGCTCGGCTTTATCAGTGATCAGCGACCGACCTGCATTCAATCGATCGACGATTTCAAAGAGTTTTTCGGTTCGTTCTTGGCTAGAAAGCTTTTCCAACAACAGCCGACCAATTCTCAAATTCAGTTCTTTTTTTTTATCGTCACTGATTAACGAATAGGCAGCTTGTTGAATCCGGTCATGTCCAAATTTATAGGACTGAATCAGTAAATTTTCATCGGCTTCGGATAAGGGAAAAATAAAGCCGCGTTCTAGGGCAACTTTTAACAAATCAAACGTATCTTGAGGTGATTTTTCCTCAATCCAGGTAAGCAGTCTTAAGTCAAATTCTGCACCACAACAAGCGGCGATGGATAAAATCTGTTGGCTGGAGGAAGGTAGTTTTTTCAGTTTCCCCACCATTAGTTCTACCACATTCTCCGTAAACCCTGTTCGTTCAATCGCTACCAAATCCCATTGCCAACGTCGCTGTTGCCGATTAAACTGTAGAAACTTCTCGCTGTATAATGTTTGCAAGAATTCATTCACAAAGAATGGATTACCTCCCGTTTTTTGCCAAACTAAACGGGCTAAATTATGAAGCTGTGGCGGCGGATGCTGGAGGGTGTCGTGAATTAAACAACTGATTTGCTCGAAGGATAGGGGGTTTAAGCAAATAGTCTGAATCCCGTTACCCTTAATTTGCTGGAGTTTTTGCAAGGAAATTGCCAAGGGATGACTGACTGAGACTTCATTATCTCGATAGGCTCCCAGGAGTAAAAGATAGTGGGTTTCACCGTCGATTAAAATTCGTTCCATTAGTTTTAAGGTTGCTAAATCCGCCCATTGGAGGTCATCCAAGAAAATGGTTAACGGATGCTTAACACTGCAAAACGTGCGGATAAAGTTGCTAAACACCAAATTGAAACGGTTTTGGGATTCGTTGACGCCTAATAGGGGAACAGGTGGTTGTTGACCGATAATGAGTTCGACTTCGGGAATAACATCAATAATAATTTGCCCATTTTTTCCCAACGCCTGCAATAGTTTTTCTCGCCAAACTTGCAATTGATCCTCGGTTTCTCCTAGTAATTGCTCAATCAACCGACGAAACGCCGTCACAATTGCCGAATAGGGAATAGTGCGTTGAAATTGGTCAAATTTCCCGGAAATAAAATAACCTCGACGTGCGGTAATTGGTTTATACAGTTCTTGAACCAAGGAGGATTTACCGATACCCGAATACCCAGTCACTAGCATCAAGTCAACGGTTCCTGTCGCACATACTCGTTCATAAGCTGCCAATAATGTGGCGATTTCGGCGTTTCGTCCGTAGAGTTTTTGGGGAATTTGAAAGCGCTCAGAGCTATCCTGTTGACCGAGAGTAAAATAAACAATAGTCTGGGTTTCTATTAATTGGTTGAGGCAGATTTCTAAGTCCGCTTTTAATCCATCAGCACTTTGATAGCGATCTTCAGCATTTTTCGCCATTAACTTGATCACGATATCGGCAATCACGGGTGGAATTGGTTCGCCCTTTTCTGTCTCTTGATGGGATAGCGACGGTGGAGTTTTGGCGATATGACAATGGACTAATTCTAGGGGATCTGTACTAGCAAAGGGCAATTGACCCGTTAGCATTTCATGGAAGGTGACGCCCAAGGAATAAAAATCGGTGCGATAATCTAATCCCCGATTCATTCTCCCCGTTTGTTCTGGAGAAATATAAGCCAGGGTGCCTTCTAACACATTGGGATTTTTTAGGGTAGGATTTTCTCGACTCAGTTGGGTGGCAATGCCAAAGTCAATAATTTTTAGGTCTTGGGTTTCGGGATTAAAAACAATATTAGCGGGATTGATATCTTTGTGAATGATATGTTGAGCGTGAATTTGGGCTAAACTATTGGTAATCGCAATTGCCAGGACGAGAAACTCCTGTAGGGAAAGGGGTTGACGTTGTTTCAGCCAATGTTGGAGGGAACATCCACCAAAATCCTCTAGTGCGATCGCGTAGCTGCGTCCCCATTCTTCTAGACTATAGGCTTTAACGATACCGGGAGACTTTAATTGGCAGGTGAGATAATATTCTTGTTTATAGCGTCGAATTTGCTCAGTGGTGGGATAGTCTCGGTTAAGAAACTTGAGGATAACGGGTTGGCGATCGCAAATCCGTCGAGCGCGATATACTTGAGAGTTCTCGCTATCATGGATTTGCCTGAACTCTTCGTATCCAGCCAGAGAAACCATGCCATGTATGACTAGAGGGGAATTGTGAACTACTCAAGCTTACTTCGTAGAAGCCTGAGCTTCGTAGCGTCGTAGTGAGGGAACCTGAGCCAACTCCAGTCAGGTTAGAGAACTAAAGTTCTCACTACAAGCAAAGCCCTATTTTAGCTGTGTCAGTCTACGACTATTGACACAGCTAAATTTGTGGGATAGATTTGACAGCTTCATGGGCGCACGGGGGAAGTAACTGTAACTAAAAAGCTGGACACTTTTGGACATTGTTGGATATTTTGTCCAGGTTTTGTTGTGTTATAATGAACGCAAGCGAAAACCAAGCTAAAAATCTTAGGGCTTGAGACCCCGTAACAAAGCTTTTAA
>NZ_JAVJZI010000049.1:0-6627 GCF_040223135.1 Coleofasciculus sp. G3-WIS-01 | reverse complement strand
ATGAATATTCGGGATGACTATATTCTCTCTACTACTCCAAGTGGGTCGGTAGAGCAGGCGTCAGTCAATGCGCCGTATGTTTCGACCAGAGATTCTGGTTAGTTACAAGCTGCGTGGGCTTGTCCCCGCAGCAGTTGACTGGACTACAACCGACGGGACAATTGTCAATATTTGAGCGCACGTTTGAGCGGTGTATGGGGTTGTGTATCCATGGCTCCACAGCCCTTAAGCTATGGCGATTAGAAATCACGGCTATACAAACAAAGTCCGCCTACGCGGACTAAGGAAAAACTATGTTTTGAAACCCGCGAAGGCGGGTGCAAGTTTGTGTAGCTGCGGTTTCAACCGCCCAGAGTTGTGTCTACAATTTTGCTACAGTAAGCTTATTTGGCTGTCTGCCCTCTGGCTTGTGTTGGAAAAAATCGATAAATATCTGCTCACTCGCCACCCTCAACCCCGCTTGCAGGGCGCTTGGAATTGCGCCCAAGTCGGATTTTTTATCTTTCCCTGGTTTCCCGCTTTGGGGGCTGTGGGTGTGGGTTTTGCCTTAATCGGAACCTGGTGGCAAGACTATCGCCGGATTATTCGGCGTCCTCTAAACTGGGGACTGGGAATCTTGAGTCTTTGGCTAATTTTCAGCGCGACGCAAGCCTATAACCCCACAGAAGCATTCCTCGGTTTAGCCAATTTCCTGCCATTCTTGGCTTTTTTTGCCGCATTCAGTGACTTAATTCAAACACCAGCCCAGCTACGGCGTCTGGCTTGGATTCTGGTGATTCCTTCTGTACTGGTTGTCATCCTCGGCTTCGGGCAGTTATTTCTGGGTTGGGCGCATCCGCCGCAGTTTCCCGCTTTGTTGGGTTGGGTATTAGAAGCCCAGGGGAATCCACCGGGGCGGATGGCTTCGGTATTTATGTATGCCAATATCCTGGCGGCTTATCTGCAAATTGTCTTTACTTTAGGATTAGGACTCTGGATTGAAACATTTCAAGCTTGGCGACAGCAGAGAGCTGGGGGAGCAGGGGGAGCAGGGGAAGCAGGGGGAGCAGGGGAAGCAGGGGGAGCAGGGGAAGCAGGGGGAGCAGGCGGTGTAGGGGCGGGTTTGACGGATAACTTATGGCGCCAAACCGATAACTTAACTAAACCCGCCCTTCTGGAAGTTACCACGTTCGATAAGGAAATGCCTCGGTTCACGAGCTATACATAAGTTTTATTGAAGTAAAAGATTAAGATTGCTAATTTTATTACTCTATACTGTTAAATCGTGTTGACTGATTAAAATAGATTATTACCAGAGAAGATAAAACTCAACATGACAAAGGTGCAACCCGGTTTAGGCTACACCCTTTCAGTTGTCTGTATAAATCGAGGGGTCTGAAAACGAAAACGTTTAGATTAATCGAGGTAATCAAGGAATTATGACCAATTCGTCACGCCTCTGCTGCTATAGGAGCAGTTGAGGCTTAATAGTTCGCCACTGGCGTAATTTCGTCTCCTAACAGGGGTCCGTACAGATTGGAAGCACCCGTTTCGTGACTATTCCAGTTTCCTTGAATAAAGTAGATTCCATCATGGCTGGAAGCCGCGATTTTTCCCGTGTGACCCTTTAAAGAGCCTTTGGTGATTTGCACGAGTTCATGTTGCTTGTAAACCATTGTGATTCCTCTGTTTCACGTTTGTTCAAAAATTAGCTTTTCTTACTTATACAGTATCTTGACAATTTTTTTACACCATCAGCAACGATCTTTAGACAGATTTTAGAAAGCCTTCAGATTTACAATGTCTTACAATAACACAGAACTCTGGAAACCGTTGGTATTGCTGGGGTATAAGCGATTGGCATCCAAGAGAACAAACGAGAAAGCAGATAGTAGAGGGCAAAAGGTTCCCAGGAAAATGTACCCTAGTTCATGCCTAGGGGTGACTTCATCAGATTGGGTATACACCGTTGATCCCTTGCAGGAAATACAGCTTTGGGATCAATGGCACTGAAAAGCGTGCATTTGGGGAGCGCCAAAACCCTTGATATATCGTAGGGTGGGCATTGCCCACCGCTTCAAAACATCATGCTCATCCTGTCAAGATAGAACTATTACGTCTTTTTTCTAAGAGCAGATCCTCTCAGGGTGATGGATTTACAGTAGAAGTATCGTCTCCTAAATTTCTCCTCATGTAAAAAGGACGCTAAAAAATGATAGTTAAATCGTACCGCCGAGTGCTCCTGTCCTTTATCATCATGGTTGGTCTGATATTCGTGACTTCTCTTCAGTCCGTTGCCCAAGCTGGCGATGATGTCGTGGATGTCTATTTCTTTCAAAGCAAAACCTGCCCCCATTGTCTCAAGCAAAAACCCTTAATGACCTATATTGATCAACAGAATAAAAATGTTGACATTACGTCCATTGAGGTCAACGACAATCCCAGGGAATGGCAGGAATTCCGAGAAGCCCGGGGAATCTCGTCCGGCGCTGTTCCCAGGACGGTGATTGGGGAAAAAATGTTCATTGGCTATAGTGAAGCCGAAGGACCATTGGAATACAATCCAGTTCATCAAGCTTATATCGGCTACAAAAACCAAATTATTGCGGCGATAGAAACAGAAGTCGGATCTCCACTCAATTTACCCATAACTGATCCAACGACTCAGCAACAGACTAGCCCCCCGTGGCAGGTCTTTTTAATCCCGTTCTGGTATCTCTGTAGTTATCCGTTTTTGAAAGACAAACTTGAGAAAGGACAAGGTAAACGGTATTGGATTGGCGGGTTACTGGCAACAACTATCGTCAGTCTATTTGTGTTTCTTGCCCTCACGCCTGATGCTGTAATTAAAACCTTTGCCCAAGGGCTTCCCTTCCCCCTATTTGTCTCTACTATTGCCCTTGCCGATGGATTTAATCCTTGTGCGTTTACGGTTTTAGTTATTCTGTTGTCGTTACTCACCTATACCCGCAGCCGCAAGGACATGACGTTGGTGGGGACAACTTTTATTATCACGTCAGCGGTGATGTATTTTATCTTTATCATGCTGATGGTCTTGGCAGGTTCAGTCTTTCTGGAAAACTATGGCACTCTATTTATGCTGATTCTGGGAATTCTGATTACCGGGGCAGGTTTGATCAATATCAAGGATTATTTTTGGTTCAAAAAATCTATCTCCCTATCCCTCTCAGAAAAACAACAGTCAACGATACATAAACGAGCGGGAAAGATCGTCAGAAATCTGAGAAATGCTCAAGGCGATCGCAAAATGTTTCTCGGGGCATTAGCCGGGACTGTTTTATTAGCCGTCTTTGTCAATATTGTCGAACTTGGCTGTACAGCGATTCTGCCTGCTGTTTACATGACAACACTGCTACAGTATTGCTCGGATACGATTGGCTTGTGTCATCTCTCGTGGACAGGTTTGTATGCCGTGATTTACATTATTCCGCTGTTGGCGATTTTAGGCAACTTCATCTATTCGTTTAAGTCCACTCGACTCACTGAAAACCAAGGGAGAGTGCTGAAACTGGTTGGCGGACTATTCATGCTGTTCTTTGGTCTGGCGATGATATTTAAACCTGAACTATTAACCCTTGGTTAGAACTCTATCGCAGAAGGCTCCAGGGCTCTAGGTCAGAAGGAAAAAGTATCCAAGTTATAAAGGGGGTGATTTTTTTCTCCCCCTGTTTTCCCCTTGTCTAAGTGAAGTCACTTTAATAGGCTAATGGTGAAATTTCGTCGCCAAGAAGCGGTCCGTATAGGTTAGATGAATCTGTTTTTTGATTGGTCAAGTCTCTGGCAATAAAATAGCTACCTTCATGGCTACAAGATGCGATTTTTCCTGTATGACCTTTGAGAGAACCTTTGATTATTTTTACGCGATCGTTTTGTTGGTAGAGCATGATGCCACTGGCACTTGTAAATTTTGAGTTAAACTATTTCATCATAGGAATAATATTTTTTTAATTCGATGAAGCTGAACAGGCTTTTCAATAAAGTTTTGGCAAAGTTTATTTGATAAAACTTTACATTTTAAAACTTAATCCTCTCTCCCCCTATTTCCTGAGAAGGGCGGGTTTAGTCAAGTTTCGGGACAGTGCCAAAATCTTATCGGTAAAACCCGCCCCTACAGCCCTACTATTCTTTAGGTTTCTCCCCAAAGCTGGGATAGGTGTTGACGCACCTCAAAAAAGTCATTCCAGGGTAAGTAAGGCTTTTGACGTTCATCGAGATACTGGCTGAGGCGATCGCGGGCGAAGACGACAGAGGCGTGCAATGCCATATTAAAATCCGTCACCGAATCCCCGATCGCAATCTGTTCTTGTGCGGGGTATTTTGCCATCACCTGAACTTTGGCAACCAGTTCCCTATCCCCCTCAAACTCGGACAATGGCTGAAGGTAATCACCACTCGTATCCACATCTACAGCATACACCCCTGCCACCCGTTCGAGCAGCGACGTTCCTCCCCGCTTTTCTCGAGCCAGCACCGTCTCCACCATACCGCGCAATCCCCCGGAAACAACCACAAAGGGTACGCCGCGATCGTCGAGAAAATCAAGTAATTCTACCAAACCCGGGCGAATCGGTTTAGATTGGGTATAGGTGAGAATATCCGGATATCGCGAAGACGGAATTGATTCTAGGATGCGGCGCACACCTTCCCGTAGTGTTAGCCGTCTGGTATAGAGTTGGGGCATCACTTCGGCAGATAACTCAGGGGCAAAATCCTTTAACATCCCGGCAAAGGTTTCTACTGCCGTAATCGTACCGTCGAAGTCACAAAAGACAACTCGCTGCATTCGAGATCAGAAATTCAATTTAAGATTAATAAAGATGGTAGATTTGCCATCCCACTTGTTTAATTATGCCGCATTAAATCACTCTGAGCAAAGAATAGATCAGATATTTTTAAATTTTTGGATAAATTGATAAAAATTATCCGGCTATAACCTATAAACTCATGAACGATGAAATACACCTAAGTTAAGCCCAAGCCTTCAGAACTTGATATCCCTTATTTGTAATATCCCCAGAGTTCGCTTACAGTATTCGTCTCCCCTGCAACAGGTGAGACTCATAAAATTACCATGTTTTATCCATAAAATAACTTTAATCAAATCATTGATATGACCAATAGTTGTTGGGTTATTATTGAGTCAGAATATAGTGGTTCTCAAGCCGATGAAGTACACCCCGCTTATGGGAAAAGGATGAGAGATAGGAGAGGAGGGAGAAATTCGTGTATTTCCTCAAGAGTAAGAACCGCGTTCAGTATAAAAACCTAGTCCAAAGCGATTAGCTCGCATCAGGGGGTATGTACCAGGTAAAATTGTGAACATAAGCTAAAGGAATGACTCTAAACTATCCCATCATTGAAACCCAACTCAGACTCATTAGAGCTTTACAGCGCGGATACGCTGAAGCCCTAGAAGCTGGAGATTGGCAAGCGGCGGAGTATCGTTGCGCCCATTTACACCGATTGTGTGAAGGGTTACATCATCTGAGTTATTTGCTGGATAGAGGCAATGCCTTATCCACCTTGACACCCCAGAATCAAAATAATTGGGTGGGAACTATCCGGGGTAACAATCCGATGCACACCTTAAATCAGTCCTCAGAAACGAACGAAAAGCTCCTTTCATCGCGTCCCCTACCCCCTGAACCACCGCCTATTGATGAAGTGTGGAACCAGTAAATGCTTGTGACTTTTCACCGTTGATAGGAGAGATAGGGGAGATGGGGGTGTTCCAGACCTAACAGGCTAAGTCTGGAACATTCGGTAGGGGCGGGTTTAGTCAAGTTATCAGATAAAAACTAAAGGTTATCGGTAAAACCCGCCCCTACACACAACTTTATTTTCGCTTTTCTATGGTATGCTTTTTTTGCCAATCAAAAGCGCCAGTTCTAGCCATTTCCAGTAACAATCGACATCAGTATAACCGATTTCCCGTAGCCATTTCAGTTGAGTTTCTACATCTAATAATTTATTCGAGGGATCATCGGGTTTGTCAGCAATCCCCATGCAAGCGCGGAAATGTTCATGGAGTTCTGGCGTGGGAGAAGCAACGTGCTCTAAGTTACAAAAAATACCACCGGGTTCCAGTAAGTTGAAGATTTCAGCATAGAGGGAACGCTTGCGTTCATGAGTTAGGTGATGAATGGCAAAGCTAGAAACGATTGCGTCAAATGTACCTAACTCTGGCAAGGGATGATCTAAATTATGTGCCTTGATTTTTACTGTCTCATCCCCAGCAAACCGCTGTTTAGCAGCGTCAAGCATTGTGGGCGAAAAATCGATAGCGATACTTTCGACATGGGGGCGGTCAATTTTCAGAAGTGCCAGCAGACGCCCGTTTCCAGTGCCTAAATCAAGGATACGTTTGACTGTTTTAGGAACCTCTTCCAGGACGACGGCTTCACCTTCAGTGCGATGGGGGAGATGATCAGATCGCTCTAAATAAGATAGCGCATGGTCAGCCGATGTCCAGAGATTGGTTGTATTCTAGAATATCACTTAATATCTAGAACCCCTTTTTTTGGGTAGCTCTCCAAGCTTTTACCTAAATTAATTAGGAAGTTTCCGTATGCCCTACGGTACTTATCAAGTATTTAGTTTTTTAAGTTTTTTACAAAAGTGCTATTC
>NZ_JAVJZI010000046.1:0-25495 GCF_040223135.1 Coleofasciculus sp. G3-WIS-01 | reverse complement strand
AACGCTACAGCCGATGTCGCACGCTTTGACTAAAAATAGTGCCGCACAAGTTCAGAAAGCTATTTATAGCAGTAGACACATCGATTAGGACAAACGAACTGTTGTTCCAGACGCTTCAAAAGCGCGTCTCTACCATAAGATGCGTCCTAACCGCTATGGCGATTGCTATAGTTTACCGTGACAGGGTAAGGATGTAAGCTTTCCCGGTTAGGGCGCGGCGACAACTGCCATTTATTTTTGTAAAGATGGGATTGAGTAAAGGGCGACCCCATCGTCTGTAGGGGCGGGTTTTACCGATAACATGCTCTTCAAAACTGGTAACTTTTGTAAAAGAGTCCTGTTTCTGGAGTTTTTAGTCAGATCTAGGAATGTCCAAGATTTATTGATGCGATCGCGCATACTCAAAATCTCCTACTGAACAGAAACCCCAGCCCCAGCAAGTTCTAACTGTTGCTTAATTTCTTCAGCGGTTTCTGGCGTAATCGCTTCCTTCACCACTTGTGGTGCTGACTCAACAAAATCCTTTGCTTCCTTTAACCCCAATCCCATTAGCGTCCGTACCACTTTGAGAATCGCAATTTTCTTCTGTGCCGGAACATGATCTAAAATCACATTAACTTCAGTAGGTGCGGGTGGTATGCAGATGCATGAGAATTCATCGACTGGAGAAACTACGCTGTTATAGAACATGGTTTTTGGGGAAGCATCGACGCCAAATGTGACTTCAATTTGCTTAACCAGTTCAGAGGCTTCCAGCAGGGTTAATGATTTAAGTTGTTCTAGAATTTCAAACGTTTTGACTGACATCGACGTTTCCCCCGTAATGTTCAAGCTAACGCGCAAGTCAAAAAAGCTGTTGTTTCATACACGGGAATCGAACCCGCAACACACCGATTTACCGTCGATTGCTCTACCAGTGAGCTAGTATGTAAGCTTTTTCAGTTGGGGCGCGTTAGCGGTCTTTATTTCTTTGGGCAAAATTGAATGGATGAATCAATTCGCGCAAGTTTAAAAAGCCGTTATTCATACGCAGGATTTGAACCTGCATAATCTTGAGCTTAAATCAAGCGCCTTTTCCATTTGGCTAGTATGTAAGCTTTTTGGATCAGGGCGCGAAGTGGATTTTAACAGTTGCAAATAAGAGATATCCCGCGCAAGTTAGTAAAGCCATATTACTTGGCGCTCTATCCATTTGAGCTATAGCTGCATTGAGTGCAGCTAGTAGGACTTGAACCGACAACCTCCCGCTTCGTAGGCGGAACAGTATGTAAGCTTCACAGGTAAGGGCGCGGGATATTAAATGCTGAATTTTAGATTTTGGATTGAAGGGAATGGGTAAACTTACCGTTATCTGTACTCATCCAAAATCTGAGGGAATTGATGCGTGCGATCGCGCAAGTCAAAGAAGCTTTTTTTTTTACCTCTCCAAGAGGCGGAGAGGGTAGGAATTGAACCTACTATCTGAGGTTAAGTCAGACGTTACCAGTTTGTAGGCTTCTCCAGTTGGGGCGCGAATTCCGATCATTGCTGATGCTGTCTTATTTAACCGTAAACGGCTTCTGGACGGATAATTAGGTCGCCGCTGGGACGCCAATCTACAACATAAGCAGTTAAGCGATCGCGTCCGACATCAAAATACTGAGCAATGCGTTCCTTGACAGAATTATCCTTCATCCCAACTTCGACACCAAGCTGATTTTCTGGAATATCATAGGAACGACCTTCAAAGCGAATGTGAACCATGCTGGCACCTCCTAAAAATTGATTCGATTGGTGTTTATCAATCTATCTCAGGAGCAAACGCACTCATTTTTCTCAAACTACCAGCATTGATCTTGATTCACAACACTGATATTTTTTAGAGTAAGAAACGCCGCTCTAAAGAATAGACCGTTTGGCTGTGACGGATTTTATCACTCATTTGATTTTGACTGATATAATTGGAGGCTAAACGCTCTTTTTCCGTCATAGATGGGTCTAAATTACGCTGATTGGGTTTAGTATCCCACTCTAAAGGAGTGAGAACCTGACGAACCAGCGGGGTATACAGGAGTAACATAATGAACCGATTTCGATTTCAAAACATCCTGATTGACGTTCGTGAAGATTTCCGACGTTTTATTCAATTTTCAAGGTTCAGACCGGGTTTTTGAGGTAGAGAGTTTTGCCTCTCATCTCTCTGTCATATATTTATGTTACATAAATACTACACATTTGTCAATAGACTGGACAAAATTTTTTTTCGGGGAGTTCCTGGTGCACAGGGGTGGAGGAGATAGGGAAGCCGGTAGAGACGTAAGGCGTGGAACGTCTGGAACACATTGGTCGGGCGGTGGAACGTCTGGAACACATTAGGTTTAGTCACTTATGGGTAAAGCTAGAAACGATAAGAGTAAAACCCTCCCCTACACCTGACTTTCACGGTATGTGGAGAAACGCGAGTATTGATTATGTAGGGGCGGGTTTCTAGACCATCTTTTTGGTTACACCCAGATGTGACTAAACCCGCCCCGACTCAGGTTTCTAGACTTGCCGTGAAAAGTTAGCCCCTACACAGGTACTACGCCAGACTAGCGAAGCGAAGAGTTTTCCCCAATCAACAAATGACGAATGACGAGCCTCATCGTTAACTGTCAGCCGACTGCTGACAACTCTTTCACCAAGCTAATATGAGTCTTTACGGTACTAAAGCCAACAGATTCATAAAGCCGCAGCGCCCCCGACAAGTTTTTCGCATCAACGCCCAGTTTGGCTATCTCCATACCAGCCCCCTTGAGTTGTTGCATCCCAGCCAATAACATGGCTCTTCCTAACCCGTTCTTTATCGATAGAGGGGTCATCAAAGGATTGCTTGAGTTCCGTAACGGATGTGCCTTCTTCAAGCTGATCAACGGTTTCACAGGTATTGATCAGATGTGCGATCGCGTCTAAGTCTGTTTTACCCCCATAAGGGCGCATGGTTAGAGTTGTCATAAAATTAAGCAGATGAGTGAGTTGCTGCAATTTGTGCAACTCCATAAGTAATTTACTACATGTATACTACAACTTCGAGCAGAAATAGCACTTCATCCTGTCGATTCACCCAATCGGGTGAACTCGTCGCCCAATTTGAAGGGGGTTTCTGTCCCCCAATAAATTGGCTACTAATCAACTTGTACGTTAAGGATTGATTAAATCTTGAGGATGTACAATAGTGATGTTCTGTGTGACTGTAAAATCCTTGGGATTAAACCTCTTATGGTAACGCAATTGGACTCATTGAAGCTAGACTCTGGAGAGATATTAAACCTTGGCTAAACAGTTGACAACTTAAAGTTCTACCTAAAGATAGAGGTTGATTTGAGCCATTAGCCTTGTATTTGTAGGGGCACCATCCTTGCGCCCAAAAAACTGGCATGAAACTGTAAAACTTCTTTACAAACTGCCGGAAATTACAAAAATTGACTTAAGTCAAAGCGTTATCTGCCAAAAATTTCCTAGAGTAGGGATAGAGAGACTGAATATAGGAAAAAGTAACTCATGTTTTGCGAACAATGTGAACAAACCGCCAGTGGTAATGGCTGTCATCAATGGGGCGCATGTGGCAAAAGCCCCCAACTTAACGCCGTTCAAGATTTATTAGTCTACTGCTTGCGCGGACTTGCGCCAGTGGTGATTAAAGCCCGTCAGTTAGGCATTTCTACTCACGATGAGGATGTCTTCACCTGCGAATCCTTATTCGCCACGATGACGAATGTCAATTTTGACCGGAAACGCTTTACTCAGTATGTCCGTGACTGTATCGAGAAGCGAGATAATTTAAAAGCTAAAGTCAAAGAAGTTAGTCCCGAACCCGTTAAATGGACAAGAGTGTCTGGGTATCATCCTGACTTTAATGAGAGTTTAGTCGAACAGGGTCAGGATTTAGCATTAGGCTTCATTAGTGAATCGGCGCGTGATGTTGATATATTCTCTCTAAAACTCACGGTTCTCTATGGGATTAAGGGTGCTGCTTCCTACACTTTTCATGCTCAAGAATTGGGACAAGAAGATGAGCAGGTGTATCACTTCATTCAAGAAGCCTTAGATGCCCTAAATCATCAAGATTTAACCTTGGATGATTGGGTAAATTTAGCCTTAAAGGTGGGAGAAATTAACCTGCGGGCGATGGAATTATTGGATGCGGGACATACCAATACCTACGGACATCCTACGCCAACACCTGTTCCCCTCAATCCCCGAAAAGGCAAAGCTCTCCTGGTTTCGGGACATGATATCAGACAACTGGAAGCTATCCTGAAACAGACGGCTGATAAAGGGATTACGGTTTACACCCACGGCGAACTTTTACCCGCTCACGGTTATCCCTTACTCAAACAGAACTATCCCCATCTGTACGGGCATTATGGAACAGCTTGGCAGAATCAAACCAAAGAATTTGCTAAGTTTCCTGGGGCGATTATTGTCACTACCAATTGTTTGATGCCGCCCCATGACACCTATGATGAGAAACTGTTTACCATTGGTCCTGTTGGGTTTGCCGGCATCAACTATATTCCACCGGAGGAGGGTAACATCCCCGACTTTAGCCCAGCGATTCAAAAATCCCTAGATATGCCTGGGTTTGTGGAAGAGCAACCCCCGCGTCAGGTGATGGCAGGATTTGCCCGGAATGCGGTGTTAAATGTTGCGGATCAAGTGATTGATGGGGTTAAACAAGGTAAGATTCGTCACTTCTTCTTAGTTGGTGGCTGTGATGGCGCGAAACCAGAGCGCAATTATTACACTGAATTTGTGGAAAAAGTACCGGAAGATTGTATCGTTCTAACTTTAGCTTGTGGTAAGTTCCGTTTCTTTGACAAACAATTGGGAGAAATTGGTTCTCTGCCTCGGTTGATGGATGTGGGACAATGTAATGATGCGTATTCCGCGATTCAAATTGCTTTGGGTTTAGCGAAGGCGTTTGATATGGATGTGAATCAATTACCTCTGTCGATGATTCTGTCTTGGTATGAACAGAAGGCGGTTGCTGTGTTGTTGACGCTGCTGTATCTGGGAATTAAGGATATTCGTTTAGGTCCCACGTTACCCGCGTTTATTTCTCCGAATGTTTTCAAATTGTTATCGGAGAAGTATCAGTTGAAGGCGATTACGACACCGGATGAGGATTTAGCGGCTTGTTTGGGTTGAGTTAGTTAAGTGAGGGGGTGTGGCTTTTGTCGCGCCCCTTTTGCCTAGTTTTTGGGTTTTGTGGTGTTAATTTAAAGTGGAGGGTTACCAATGGCAGGAGTTAACATATATAGAGGAATTATGCTAAGGTACGCATTTCGATAATATCTTCTTTGGTAAATACAGGAGTTTTCGGTTTTATAGGAGAATACTTAATGAGGTCTGTTGCTAGCTTAGTAAGATTTGCATTAGCCAAGCAGCAATACTCTAAAGCATCTGTTGCAAGTTTGCTCTCCTCAGCATCTTTTTGTAGTGCTGCCAACCATTCATCAAAACTGGAAACGTAAATACCTTTAGAGCGCTTTTCAGAAATATTACCAGGATTAGCTGGTAATGGAAGTGCAATAGATGGGAGACATTTATCATCACCAAGGTGGCTAAGTTTCTGAACTAAAAATGATCTAGTACTTGCTTGTGCAAGTGGAACAGAATGTACAACTAAATCTCTGTACTCACCTAGCTTTGCTAGCCAGCCATCTTCTGAGTCTGGATCTGTTGCTTCATACAAAATTTTAGCAAAAGCGTCATACTCATGTTCTTTTTTCAGAATTTTTTTCCTTAGAGCACCCATCGTAGATACTTGTTCATTCCCATACTTTTGATGAAACACATAAAGTCGCATAAACTCAGCTAGATAGTCTCTTAGAGAACAAGACTCAACTAAAAAAGAATGTACAGCTAGATAAATATTAAATGAATTTAAGGTCTTAATTTCTTTGCCAGCTTCAAATTTTTGAAGTTTGCATAAACTATAAAGCTCTATATGGTAGCTTTCTGACAAGTGCCGTAACCGCACTTCACATGCCTCTAGCTGAAAACTAATTCTTCCGGCAAGATCTGCAAGGCAGTAATTCTGCTCAGTGTAAGCGTGAAAACTTATGTTGCTCCAAGATCTAACTGAATCATGCAGTGGATTATTGTTACTTATGATTCGACTGAACGAATACCACTCAGGAGGCCAAATTTCTTCAATTTCTTCAGGGCTTGAGTAGAAATCAATACCTACTAGTACTAGCCCTAAGTTCCTAAGTACCTTGATAAAAGAATCATGACTAGGAATGTTAAAGATTGCGACTTTGTTATGGATTATATTTGGAAAAATTATAACTTCTGAACCAGGATTGTTAATGGCTCTCAAACCTCCTAGCAAGTGAGCTTCACGAACTACATTTTTACAGGTATTCACAGCTATTACCAAACTTGTGACAGTCATATTATAGCAACCCTAAATAGGATGTGGTCAGTGAAAAGCCTGCTCTGAGCTTTGTTTGGTACTATTAGGTTGCTGCATTAATGTCCTCCTCAGCTCTAAAGTCAAGCACGATAGGAAATTTAGCGTTCACGATACTTACTCATTAGTCGTTGTTTTACCTCATTCCATGTATTCGTCTGTGCAGTATCGTGCGAGGAAACGCGATCGCGAACAATGTTAAGATCCCACTTAGGAACAAGCATCCGATAACTTTTGATAAATCTTATTGTATACTGAATTGATTATTTTTTCTTTGTTTAAAGACATTAATAGGTTTTCATTAAAATCTATAATAGAGATATTAGAACCTTCTAATTGCAGGAGTTTAGATATAAGTTTATTGTCCCTAGATTCATCTAAAATCGTAGCTTCTTCATTAAGTTCTTTTGGCAGGGATGGCTTAGATGAACTTCCAGATGAAAGTTCTTTTAAAGAAATATAAACTAATTTACACTCTATACTATATATTTTTTCAACCATCCATTTTCGGAAAACAGCTTTCTTAAAGTGCCATGTATAACTTTCATCAATGTTGTCAACTTTCTTGTCAAATCCTCTTGTTGACTCAACAAGGATATACTTATCTTCGTTTGTGCAAGCAAAAACATCAAACTCATGAGTATCTCTACCCAGTTCAGTTATATAAGTATTAGGAAATATCAATTTGCAAGGTTTGATACTTCCCAGACAAACACAAATTAGTGCATTAAAAGCATTTTCATAATCAGCGTCATCTTCTTTTGTTATTAGGATTGTCAAAATCTCTAATGCTTCACTTGATATGTCTTCAAGTATATATCCAATATTATTACCTTTCAAAATTATTTGTTGAGTTTCTTTGGACAATAAAATATTGCTTATATCTGGCGTTGAATATTGTAAAAATATGATTGTAAAAATTTCATAAAATACATCAATTTTATTGATTTCAATTTTGTATGCAGAGTCAATTTTAACTAAATCAATTACACCTGTATTGATTAAATTGTCAATTAACCTGTCAAACTCAGTATTTCTATGAACCGTAAAAGGAAAGTGTTCTTTGGCATTCATAATTTAACTTCTTCACCAAATTGAGTATTCTCAAATTCTTTTGTACTGTACGCTAACTCTAATAATTTTCCCCGTTCTAGCTCTACTAATTGAGAAGTATATTTACTTATCTCATTTTTTTCATTCTGACTTAACTCACCCAAATAAGGTGTATCTTTCAATGTAAATGTATAGTAAGTGTTACCATTGACGCTGGTTTTTTTGCCAACTTCTACATAGCCCAAATTATCCAGTAAATTTATTGCTTCTTCTATATCATCTGAATAAGGTCCGTAGTAATAACTTTTATAAGTTGCTGTACTAAAATGTTTATTTCCTTTTCTGGATTGTATTATATCTAGCAAATAAACTATTTTTACAAGTTTAGTTTTTGAATAGGCATAACCTCCCATTAACCGTAAAACAAGAGAAATAATTTCAGCTATTCTTTTTGTATTTGACTGATTTTTCATTTTTACTATTTCCTTGTAAAAAGGTTATGTAAATATTTGTTAAACCACGTCCGCTTAGGGGTATAGCAAACTTGTATTTAATTTTATCGTACTTCTTAGTGATTTGCGTTCATTATACTTGCTCATTAGTCGTTGCTTTACCTCATTCCACGTATTTTTTGTGTGGCATCCTGCGAGGAAACGCGATCGCGTACAATTTCAAGATGCCATTCACCGAACAGGTATCTGCTCAGGTACAGCAATTATTAGCTCCCAAAGTTGCTGAACGTAATCAATTTGCTGCTCTTTGCTTAACTGCTCGAATCCAGGTGGAATAGCTAAAGGCTGAGAGATAGATATGGGTGACACGAAAAACTTGCTAGTCACCACCATAATAGCTTGGCAGACCGTCTACGGTGCGATGGGGCAAGTTCCAGCATCTGAGACGCGATCGCACTACAACCTTTGAAGCAGCTCATCATACTCTGCATGGCTACCAATCCAAAACCAGTAAATATGGTCTTTCTCCAGTAAACCTAAAACTCGGTAGTTCAATCCAATACGAGCTGAGTAGATTGGTTGACGTTGACTAACCCGTTTAAACTGAAGGCTGTTGTGATAAGGATCAGATCGCCAGAGGGCGTATGCTTTACTAGCCTGTTCCCGAACTGATTCTGGTAGCTGACCTAGCTGCTTGCGAAATGCTTTTGTTATACTCGATTTCATGTCTTAGGCGGGAAAACCTGATCAAGTGGAGTGATATCGCCAGCCGCAATTTCCTGACGAACCATTTGGGCTAGCTTATCCCATTGATCGTTGGTCGTGGATTCAAAACGAATTTTCCACGCCCGTTCATCTTCTAATTCTGCTAAAAGACGAGTCGCGATCGCATCTTGCTCTTCTTCTGGCAATTTCTCAAGCTGTGCAATAACGCGCTGAAGTAATTCAGTCATCTTTCCTAACTGTAGATAGTCCTCTACAAAGCATCATAGCAGTATGCTGTAAACGTCTGGTTAAAATGCTAGCGACTGTGGCGCGATCGCACTTGCTTGTGTCCGGTATACCAACTTAACTTGAATGGCACAATCAGATGAGGCTGGTGGGCAATGCCCACCCTACGGTATATCAAGGGTTCCGGCGATTCCAAAATGCAAATTTTCAGTACCATTCAACTTAACTTGTTAGGCTAAGTTTTTGTCGCCATTGCTTTCAATGTAACGACGTAGAACAGTATTAATGACTGTCTTGTATTCTTTATCTTGGGCTTTGAACCAAGCTATTACATCTGGATCTATCTGAATCAGATAGCGTGCTTTATCTGCTGGAATTCGCAGTGTCGCGCCCTCAAAGAATTCATCTGTCAACGGTGGGATGTCAGAATAATCAATATCTTCATCAGACATTGATTCGAGTGCTTCCCAATTAGTCCGTGAGGTATTGTTCAAATCGTTTTCGTTCATATCGATTTGCCTTTCGTGCTGAGATAATCCGGATTACATCACCCTGTCGTTCTGTCCAAACGACAACTGCTACACCGTTACCGAGAAAACCGATACCGAACCACCGATCCTCCCCATAATCAAAACGGTCATCTAGCTCAATCAGCATTGGACTTTCAAAAATTGCAGGAACGTCTGCGAAGTCAATTTGATGTTTACGAATGTTTTCGATATTCTTGGCTTCGTCCCATTCAAACTGCATGAAAATTTAATGAGCGCTAATTAAGCTATTTTACTACTATGTTATACTCGATTTCATGTCTTAGGCGGGAAAACCTGATCAAGTGGAGTGATATCGCCAGCCGCAATTTCCTGACGAACCATTTGGGCTAGCTTATCCCATTGCTCGTTGGTCGTGGATTCAAAACGAATTTTCCACGCCCGTTCATCTTCTAATTCTGCTAAAAGACGAGTAGCGATCGCATCTTGCTCTTCTTCTGGCAATTTCTCAAGCTGTGCAATAACGCGCTGAAGTAATTCAGTCATCTTTCTTAACTGTAGATAGTCCTCTACAAAGCATCATAGCAGTACGCTGTAAGCGTCTGGTTGAAATGCTAACGGCTGTGGCGCGATCGCGAAAGTGATACAGATGAAGTAGATGTTGGGTTTCCTCGCCTTTTCCCAACCTAAGACGATGAGCGAACTAAACCATTGCAGAATCAGCAAGATGAGAAAGGTTATTCTCCAGGCTGAACTCAACTTGGAAATCTGTAGCTTTAACCTTGGGAATAACTTTGCCTTTATCTTTCACTAGCTCAACTATTCCATATCTTTCTAAAGTTTTTAGTGTTCTAGACAGGTTAGACTTCTTCCGATGGGTTAGCTCTTCAAGCTCTGAAATAGAACGTGGCTCGTGGTTAATGATTATTCTCAGCAAGTCTTGATTTTCATTACTCAAGACTTGGGCTAGCGACTTCATCGATTCAAACCACACTTTCGGTTCATCTTTTTGGGGCTTATATTCTCCTTTGGCAATCGCTATAGTTCTTTTGATGTAATATTCTCTAGAGATAATCCCTATTTTCATAACCTTATTTTCCATGAAAATTACCTCTTATTTTGGAATAATAATGCGCTTCACATCAGTCCAAAAATCTTCTAAGAGCTGACCAGCACTTTCAAACTCATAAGCTTCTACAACATTTCGTTTGTGTTTGTGATCCCAGACAGTTCGATTAGCCGTGTATTTATTCCCTTTACGCTTTATGCCATGTGCATTATCGTATCCGATAATTCTTTCATTTCTACTGTTATGTAAAGTTAAACTATATTTGATGCCATGGGGTATATGTTCATTTGGAGCCACCTTCCGAGCTTCAAATTTCGTCCAATAGCCGTTTTCCATGGGGAAGATTTCCCCATCTAGGTCAAGTAACGTTTCAAGTCCGTAGTCCCTATCTTCTTGGCTCAAAATATACCTGTCTTTCTATTCCGTCTAGACAGTTATCATCAGATCATAACCTTATGATGTCTCCTTTGTCAATCAACCTCTATGAAGGGGAAACGCTGCAAGTTCGTGCTACAGTGCGATTGGGCAAGTTTCAGCATCTGAGACGCGATCGCACTGGCTTGTGTCCGGTATATTAACTTAACTTAAATGGTACGCTCAGATGAGGCTAAATTTTACGCGATCGCGAGTGCTTATGACGAAGACAGCGTAACAACGAATCTACTATTAATTGGAATCTTGAGACTGTCCACATTGTTTACAATACGGTAAATACTTATAAGTCATCCCGTGACAATTATGACATTCAATGTATTGATAAAAACCACAGTGGGGACAGTAAGCATCATGGGTCGGAATTTTATTAGCACACCGGATACATCGTGATTTTTGAACTCGACTAGCTGCTTGTACTTTGGGATTAAAGACAATTTTTTGGAAAAACTTGATAATGCCAAACCCAATCAGAGGAATTAGTAAGATATAAGCATAACTGACCAGAAAAAGCAGTCCGCCTAAAAGGGTACTAATGATATCAACGAGAAATTGAACGATTGCACCAAATTGCAGAAACTCAAAGATCTTAAAGATGAGTGGCACAAAAAAGACGACTGACAAATGCCAGCTAATTAGGGCAATAAGTCCATATCCTTTTCGTTGAGCAAAATTATAAACTGATAAGGAAAGGAAAATCAGTGGCAACAGGAAAAGCGCTTGAAAGCTGAATTGGATGCTCGGATACCAAAAGGATGCCCCCTGGTAGGCGTTTTCAATGGACTGAAATGTTCCGTCATCCTTAAGGAAATTGATAAAAACTAAACTTTCTGGTTTTGCCGTCAGTTGATTTTTAAGCTGAGCAATTTCCTGTTTAAGCCTAGCAATATTGCGGTTATTTTGTTCAAGTTGCTGTTTGGCTTGCTCTGCACCCACTCTATTAATGGACTGATCACGAGACTGACCTGCTATTTTTTCCAATAAAGTTGAGTCATATTGCTCACGAATACTGCGATTCGTTTGTTCAAGCTGACTTATTTGTTCTTGTTTCTGATCAATAGCCGCTATAATTTGCTGGTTTTCTGGATTATTGAGTTTATCTTTATAACTGCCGTACTCTAGGCAGGTTGGAGAAACAGTACCTAGATGTCCTACCGCTGCTTGTTGATAGGTTTGCTGAAAATTAGATTGATAGTTTCTTGCAGAAATAACTGAAGACTGGATAATCTCATAATCTTTATCTGAAGTTGTTTGGGTTTGGTAATTTTTCCACTCAGAATAACAGGGATAAGCCGAGGAAGGGCTAATATACCATTGACTAATATCATTCAGTCCGGTAAAAACATTGACTAAAATAAAAATATCAATCAAAATAATGACAATCAAACTTATCTTGTTCAGAGGTTCATCGTTGATTGTCCTTGATCTTCTAAAAAACCGATTCAACAGACGGCGTATTTGGGTAAGCATAGTGTTTTTTCCTAATTTTCGGTATTTGATGATTGGTTAGCTGTGTACATGGGATACAAAATCTACCCTTCCTCTCCAGACACAAATTTGCCGGATTCCCAGTCAACCTCAGTACAACGACAAAATTTATATCTGGAGCAGTCTGCGGTTAAGGAGTTATAAGGTTATGAAACGATGGATTGTGCTGATAATAGTCGGTTGTTTGGGTAGCGTAACAGCGTTGGAAATGGCTTTAGCTAATCCATCGCTAGATAAGAGAAACGAGAATCACCTCTACACTCTCACTCAAAACTCAACCCTTAAACTTGATCAGGTTTGGGAGTTGATTGAAAACGCTCGTGCTTCAGCTAAGGTAAATCAGCCAGATCAGGCTACCCGATTCTTATCACAAGCCTTTGAACTGGCGCAAACCCTAGAGGAACAAACTATCCGCAACCCGCTTTTGGTTAAGATTATCGCCGAGTATAGCAAAATTGGCGCTTACCCAGACGCGATCGCACGACTCTCAACAATTAGTTACGATACACCTCTACCAGACAATCAAGGCTATTCTGTCAGGATGCAAGGGGAGGTGTTGCTGACTCAAGCCTATATCAATGAGCAAAACTACTCACAAGCGTTGGACTATGCTCAAAACTTAGAACTTGATGCGGCTAAATATCGAGCATTGGTAGAAATTATAACCGGATATGCCCGTCAAGGACAATTTGCACAGGCAATTCCTCTTAGCCAAACTATGGAAGCAGATAGCTATCAGCAATACCTGGCTCAATCTGCTATTTTAGCGGCTTATGTCCAGCGCCATCAATACGAATCAGCGTTAGGATTTGTTCAGGGAATACCTAATAGTGAAAATCAAGATAGCATCGCGCGATCGCTAGCTGAGGCGGCGTGGCGTTCCGGACGCTATGATATTGCTTTAGAAAGTGGTCAAATCATTACTAATCTCTCCCTAAAAGTCACAATCTTAAGAAATTTAGCCCAAGCGCTGGTAGCCGTGGGACAACAGGAACAAGCCGCGTCAATCGTTTCCCAAGCCTTTGAAATGAGTAAAAAAAGCGAGGAGTTTTTAGTATTTGATTGGGTGAAAGATTTTCTGGCAACTGGACAGCAAAACCAAGTTAATACAATTCTGAACAATTTAACGGGAGCCAACGATTACCCAACCGCATACAATCGTTTTTTGCTGGCGAATGCTTATCTGAATCAGGGACAGTTTAGTGAGGCGTTTAAATATGCAAAACTGATTCCAGATCGGATTTTATTACCCCTCGCCGAATATAAAGATCCTAAGGTTGAGCTATTTGACTCGATTATTCAGCAAGCACTAGAAGCTGGGCAATATGACTTTGCTCAGGAGGTTGCCCTGACCCTAACCCATAAGGAAGACCAGGTAAAAACGTTACAAACAATTGCTGGTCATGGGACAAAAACGGGTCAAACTAATCAAGCGGTTTCCTTACTCAATCAAGCGCTTTCTATTGCTAAAACGATTGAATCAATTTCTGTGGTTCCAGAACGGAGTCTATTTTGGACGGAACCGAATGCTAGTCTTCTCATCCCTATTGCCGATGATTATATCGCCTTAGAACAAAAGCAAGCTGCCCGTGAAACTCTGGAATTAGCCACACAATCGGTGCAAAATTTTGAAACACAATATGCTTTTGATATACCCGTTTGGACAAAAAGTCAAGCCCTGCGCCAGATTGCGGCAAGGTATAGAGAACTAGGGAATCCGGAGCAAGCCGCCGATCTTCTCGCGATCGCACTCGCAGAGGTACCCAGCCTAACCAGTAATCGTGACATCATCCAGGAATCCTTAGCCATTGCCACAGCTTATGCCGAATTAGGAAATCCTCAGCCCGGACTTGAGATTATTGAGAAGACTCTGCCCTTACTGGAAACAGTCGAACAGAAATATGAAAAACTATCCCTGTTAATGAAAATTGCCAATCAATTGATTCAGTGGGGAAATACAGCCAAAGGAGTTGAACTGTTAAATACGGCAAGTTCTGCCATTGGGACATTGGAAAGCGATGCTGAAAAAATTTCATTAATGATCTCCAAAATTGGAGTTGATCTGAACCTGGGAGAAGATGTTGATCCGTTAACTCGTCAAACCTTAGAGATGATTCAGGGGTTGAGTTCCGAGTATGAACAGTCCAATCATTTGACCAATTTAGCCGCCGTCTTGGTTCAGGATAAATCCCAAAACCTGGTGTTCAAGATGATTGAAAAGATTCCGAATCAACTAGATAAAACCCGCATGTTCTTAACTTTGGCTCAAATATCTGCGGCACGAGGTAATCTATCTATCGCCTCCGAGCAACTCAGCCAAGCTTTGACGGTTGCGAATACCATTCGGGATGAACAACAACGAGATGAGTTACTGGCGAATGCAGCAGCATCTCTGGCAAATTTGAATGAATTGCATCAAATTTATCAGGATGAACCCTGGCGCTATAATTTGGCGACAGATATTGCCAAGGCAATTACCAATTCCGAGACGAAAGCGACATTTTTAATTCAACTTGCCCTTAAGTCTGCTAATGTCGGTGATAGTTTAGCTGCCAGAAAAACCGTAACGGCAGCGCTGGAAGTGGCTAAGAAAATTGAGCAGCCTCTACAATGGCAAACTCAACTTTGGCAAACCATTGATGTAGCATTAAACCAGAAACGGTATGATTTTGTCGAACAAGTGGCGAATGGATTAACGGATGCAACCTATAAAACCAGCCTACTGCGGCAACTGGCTCAACACTACGCGATCGCAGATAATCAGCCCAAAGCCCTAGAAACCTTATCCCAAGCCAGACAGATAGCCTCTACCATTGAGAACGAACAGACTAAACAACAAGCCCTAGCCGGGATTATCCAGCAACAAGAGGGATGGTAGGGGCACCATCCTTGCGCCCAGAAAATAGCTGTACCTATCCTCAAGTTTCTGGAATTAGACCTGGCATATCTGTAAGGATGATATATATTTATATGCCAAAAACAAGGGGCAGATATAAGTGATTGATATTCTGTGGCTCCTCGTCTGTTCTGGCTTGGTATTCCTGATGCAACCCGGCTTTATGTGCCTGGAGTCAGGGCTGACGCGCTCGAAAAATAGTATCAATGTTGCCATCAAAAACTTAGCTGACTTGGGCATATCTATCGCCTTATTTTGGGCGTTCGGATATGCCTTTATGTTTGGCACTTCAGTGCTGGGGTGGATTGGCTCAACTGATTTCTTCGTTCACGTTGAAGCCACACCCCGGCTGGCGGCGTTCTTTTTGTTCCAAGCCATGTTTTGCAGCACAGCCACCACCATTGTCTCAGGGGCGGTGGCAGAACGGATGAAGTTTAGAGCTTACCTAATCTTAGCGGCTTTAGTTTCCGGTCTGATTTATCCCCTGTTTGGACATTGGGCGTGGAATGGGATTGATTTAGCTCAATCAGTCGGTTGGTTAGAAGGGTTAGGCTTTGTCGATTTTGCGGGTTCTACAGTCGTACATAGTCTCGGTGGCTGGGTATCCCTCGCCAGTCTGATGATTATCGGCTCACGCACCGGGCGATTTCCGGCTCATCTACCCCCGCGAAAAATCCACGGTTCTAATTTACCCCTTTCGGTTTTAGGTGCCATGCTATTGTGGATTGGCTGGTTGGGGTTCAATGGGGGCAGCACATTGAGCTTAAATGAGCAAGTTCCTAGCATTATCGTGCATACTGTGCTAGCGGGTACTGCGGGAATGATGGCAGCCGGAATGGTTAGTTGGTATCGGTGTCAACTTCCGGAAGTCGAATCCCTAATCAATGGTTCTTTAGCGGGACTCGTCTCGATTACCGCCTCTTGTCATGTCGTCACTTCTCCCGCATCGGTGATTATTGGGGCGGTTGGGGGCGTTATTGCTATCTGGATGTCGAATTGCTTGGAACGGTGGCGCATTGATGATGCGGTAGATGCTATACCCGTGCATCTGGGTGGAGGGATTTGGGGAACATTAGCGGTGGCGTTGTTTGGTCAACCCGAATTAGTGAATACGGGGTTGAGTCCAGTGCTTCAACTTGGTGTGCAGGTGCTTGGAATTGTCAGTTGTGGGATTTGGGCATTTAGCATAACTTATCTCCTATTATTCATCACTAATCGTTTTTTGCCAATGCGGGTGAGTGTTGAGGCGGAACAGATTGGTTTAAATGTGTCCGAACATCGCGCCAAAACTGAAATTTATGACCTGTTTCAGGTAATGGAAGCCCAAGCCCAGACCCAAGATTTAAGTTTACGAGTTCCGGTCGAACCCTTTACCCAAGTCGGTCAAATTGCCCAGCGCTATAACCAGGTAATGGATGCGTTAGAAGAGGCTTTAACGCGCACTGATGCCATTGTGAGAACGGCAATGGATGCGATTATTACCTTCACCAAACCTGAACTCAAAATTGTTACCGCTAATCCGAGTGCGAAAGAGATCTTTGGGTATTCCATCAACGAATTCATCAGTATGGATATTCATCAGCTATTGGATTGGTCAACACCCGTAGCCGATGATACAGATATAGGAATGGAACGGTTATTAAAAGTTGGCAGACATGAGATTATTGGGTGTCGGGTAGATGGTTCTCGCTTTCCCCTAGAAGCAACAGTTGTGGAAGCGAAATCGGGTCAATATTGTTTTTATACCGGTACATTTCGTGACATCTCCGAACGCAAACAAGCCCAAGCCGATTTGTTTCGGGCAAATCAGGAAATTACCACGCTTAATGAACGTCTCAAGGCAGAAAATCTGCGATTGAGTGCTGAACTTGAGATTACCCGTCGCCTGCAACAGATGCTGCTTCCCAAAGAGGCAGAATTGAATCAAATTACTGACTTAGAGATTTCTGGTTTTATGGAACCTGCGGCGGAAGTGGGCGGAGATTATTACGATATCTTACCGTATCGCGATCGCGTCAAAATTAGTATTGGTGATGTAACCGGACATGGCTTAGAAAGCGGGGTATTAAGCTTAATGGTACAAACCGCCGTCCGAACGCTATTGGAAAGTAACCAAACTGACCCTAAGCAATTTTTAGATATACTTAATCGCACGATTTATCAAAACATCCAGCGGATGAACTCCGACAAAAACCTGACTCTAGCTTTGGTGGATTATGAAAAAGGCATCCTCAATTTGAGCGGACAACATGAAGAGATGATTGTCGTGCGGATTGGAGGTCATATAGAGCGAATTGATACCATTGATTTAGGATTTCCCATTGGTTTAGATGCTGATATTGCTGATTTCGTGGCACATATTCAAGTCCAGTTAAATCCTGGAGATACTGTTGTCCTCTACACCGATGGGATTCCCGAAGCAGAAAATGCCCAAGGTGTACAATATGGCATTGAACGCCTGTGTCAGATTCTCAGTCAGAATTGGCAACGATCTGCTGTCGAAATTCGGCAAGCCGTTATTGATGACCTACGGCAGCATATTGAAGCACAACAACTCTGCGATGATATCACCTTACTTGTCATTAAACAAAGAAAATTTTTCATGTAGGGGCGGGTTTCACTATTATCATTTCTTACCTTACCCAGATGAAACTAAACCCACCCCGACTAAGTGAGATCTCCTCGTTCCCAGGCTCCGCCTGGGAATGCTATTCCGGAGGCTCTGCCTCCCCTAACAGGCTAATACCTATTTATTGCCTATTACCTGTTCCCTGTTAAGCAGTTCCCTAACCAATGACAAATAACCGATGGCTTGCGTTTCGTTCTCCCCTAAAAAATCGTGTTTTCCCTTATTTTGCCGCCTCATTAACGGTAGTCATTCTGCTAACCGTAGTTTGGAGCTTTGAACGAGCCGAACGCCAACGGTTTTCGGAACAACAACGTTCGGATGTCCTCAATCAACTGAGTGCAGCTAGAGCCCGCTTAGAAGCCGCCTTAAACCAGCGACTTTTTCTCACACGGGGGCTAATCGCTTATGTGTCCACGATTAACCCGGACATTAACCAAAACGAATTTGAGCGTCTCTCCAGCGTCCTGATCGAAGATCAACAGGGAATTGAATTCTTAGCCCTATATAAAGATAACATCGTCAGTCATATCTATCCATTAGCAGGCAATGAAGCCGCGATTGGGTTTAACCCGATGAATATTCCTGAAGAACGAGACGCCATTGAGAGAGCCATTCAAAATCGACAAACCGTTTTTGCCGGTCCGTTGAAGTTAGAACCCAAAGGGAATTGGGGATTTATTAGTCGAACTCCCATATTTCTCACCCCCCTAAATAAACCACCCCAAAGTGGTCGCTATTGGGGTCTAGTGGGTATTGGTTTTGACCAAAATACTCTATTTAAAGAAGCCGGATTACTCAATCAGTCCACTCAACTCCAGTATGCAATTCGTGGCAAAGATGGATTGGGTGAAACGGGAGAATTATTTTTCGGCGATGGGAGTATTTTTCAACAAAATCCCGTCCGTTTAGAGGTAACGTTGCCTAACGGCTCATGGCAATTAGCGGCGATTCCCGCTAACAGATGGTCATCAACGGCACCTATTTCCAAATGGTTGTGGATAGGGGGCGGATTATCAGCACTATTAGCTGGGGTGTTAGTTTACATATTAGTCAGTGAGCCAGTGCGACTGAAAAAAGCGGTACAACGAGGGACTATCGCATTGCGCCGGAGTCAAAAAGAACTCCAAAAAGTGAATGAAGAATTAGAAACGAGAGTAGAAGAACGCACGGCTCAATTGGCTCAAGCAAATCAGGAAATTACCCTGCTCAATAGTCGCTTGAAAGCAGAAAATCTGCGGTTGAGTGCTGAGGTTGAAGTGACACGTCGCCTGCAACAGATGATGTTACCTAAAGAGGAGGAACTGAACCAGATTGCTGAATTAGAAATTGCTGGCTTTATGGAACCCGCAACTGAAGTCGGTGGTGACTATTATGATGTTATACAAAACAATGGTCATGTGACAATTGGCATTGGTGATGTCACGGGACATGGGTTAGAAAGTGGCGTCTTAATGATTATGGTACAAACCGCTGTGAGAACCTTGTTGTCAGGAGCTAAAACGGATTATAAGCAATTTTTAAGTGTCCTCAATCGGACAATTTATCATAACATCCAGCGAATGAAATCTGAGAAAAATCTCACCCTCTCTCTCCTAGACTATCACCAAGATAAACTGCGCTTGAGTGGACAACATGAAGAGATGATAGTCGTGCGTTCTGGTGGTAGAATTGAGCGGATTGATACCATCGATTTAGGCTTTCCCGTGGGTTTAGTCGCCGATATTAGCGATTTTGTCGCCGATGCGGAAATCCAGTTAAATCCAACAGATGTGGTGGTTCTCTACACCGATGGAATTCCCGAAGCCGAAAATGCCCAAGGTGTACAATATGGCATTGAACGCCTGTGTCAGATTCTCAGTGACAATTGGCGACAGTCAGCCTGTGAAATTCGCCAAGCCGTCATTGAGGATGTGCGGCGACATATTGGGTCACAAAAGGTTTATGATGATATAACGCTATTAGTGATTAAACCCAAACCATCTTTACTGCGCGATCGCTCCGGCATCGCACCAATTAAACAGGATGGTTAGGGAATAGGGAACTGGGAAAAAGGTTACGGCTGACTTTGACAAGTTATTATTGTTTTCTTTGGCACTCCTCAAACAGACTACCGACAAACGCGATATGACTCAGATCTTTGGAGATTTCAATGAGCAGCTACCTCCCAGTGAGGAATACCTGATTATCCAATTTTCACCCAGTTCGATTCCGTTAAAGCATCGCTGGCGGAATAATGGATTATCCGCCGATTTCATGGCTGACTATGTGGTAACATTTTTTCCGACCAACCAAGAGGATACAGATGCTACAGCTCAACAATTGGAAATTAAGAGTGCCGTGAGTTACATTGCCAATGAGCTGTTAGAGAACGCCATGAAGTTTAACGATGATACCTCACCGCAACCCATTAGCATTGCCCTACACCTGTATAGCAACAGCTTAGTCTTCTTAACAAAAAATACGGTTCCTCCCCAAATCCTGGGTGATTTTCAGGCGTATCTCCTGCAATTGACGACATCAGACCCCCAAGAGTTGTATATTCATCAGTTAGAACAAAATGCGGCAGAGGAAACCAACACGGCTTCTCGCTTAGGATTTTTAACCATGATCAATGACTACATGGCAACCCTCGGCTGGAAGTTTGAAACCCTGGCAAAGACACCACCTGTTACTACCGTCACCACAATGGTGCGATTGATGGTATAGTATTCCTTTGTCCATAATAGAGAAAACAAAGATAGATTTAAAAAGTTAAAAGTTAAAGAATAAGATTAAAATGCCCTATATTTTAGAGCTGACGGTTCGTTGTTTTGAATCACGCTATTAACATCTGCGATAATTTATTTGAAGCCATTGGCAAACAGAAGGTCAATTTTAATTTCCCGAAAAGTCTATAACTAATTTTATGGATTTGGTAAGTTTTTAAGAAAGTCATAATTTTGTCAAGGATGGGAAAAATGGAAGTTAAAAGCGACACGTATAGTGTGTTTTATGATACAGAAAAATCGACCGTTTATTGGAAAGGTTCCCTGCGGCTAAGTGGCTCTGAAGAATATGCGCCGATTATCGATTTACTCGATCAAGCCATAGAGAGTCAGCCCTCTATCCTGACGCTAAACTTACGAGATCTGCAATTTCTCAACAGTTCGGGAATTAGTATGTTGTCGAAATTTGCGATTAAAGTTCGGCAGAAAAAGACGATTAAAATGATAGTGCAAGGCTCTCAGAATATTCCGTGGCAAGGTAAGTCATTAAAAAACTTACAGCGGCTAATGCCAAGTTTGACTCTAGAAGTCGAGTAGTGTATAGGGAAATGATAAAATAACATCCCTTAATCAGGGCGCACATCGTCAGTCCTTGGTGTCAACTTAAGTCACAACCCTTACCCATTCTCGTTTCCAGCCTAATTGCTGGAAATGCTCCTTAAGCGGCTCCAGCCGCTTGTCAAAGGAGGCGGAGCCTCAACAGAGGCATTCCCAGGCATAGCCTGGGAACGAGAGTGTGCCTGGAAGCCTGCTCACTAACTGATTTGGCTTAAGTTGACACGGATGGTTGTCGGTGCGCCCCTACGGTGCGATCGCGCGAATTGATACCCAGTTGCATTCTATAGCAACCGCCATAGCGGTTAGGACACATCATTTATGTAGAGACGCGCTTTTGAAGCGTCTCTACAATGGTGACGAAAGTCCTAATCAATGTGTCTACTGCTATAACAGTCAAAATTTACCCTCTTCCCCAATCACCAATAGAAGTTATCGGGTTTGAAAGATATTTTGAACCATCGCCTTATCTAAACTTGCCGCCACTTGATCCAATTCAGTAATCTCGCCCAAACTCAACTGCCATCCCAGCGCACCAATATTCTCCTGTGCCTGTTTCATCGTCTTAGCGCCAGGGATCGGAATTGTGCCTTTACAAATACACCAATTAATCGCCACTTGCGCCATAGTTTTCTCTCTGGAGGACGCTATTTCTCGTAAACAAGCCAAAAGCGGCTGGATTCCTGGTAATAACTGCTTAAATAACAAACGGCGTAATCCTTTAGGAAAGGAACCTTTCTCTGAATACTTTCCCGTCAGCAGTCCTAAAGCAAGAGGACTATAGGCAATGAGTTGAATTCCTAGTTGATCACAAACATATTTGATACCCAATTCGGTGACGGGATAGGTAGATAAAAGTGAATACTGAACTTGTAGCGTAGCAATCGGAACATCTCGCTTTTTAAACTTGGGATAAATTTCTTTAAGTCGTAGTGGTCCATAATTAGAGAGTCCAACTCCCTTAACCAGTCCCTTTTCGTAGAGATCAGCCAAACCATCCAAAAGCCGTTCTTCCTGCCACGGTGCATAATTGGCAGTAGACCAATGCATCTGTGCCAAATCGACATTTCGTCCCAATCGTCGCCCAGAGGCTTGACAGGCTGATACCATTGAGCCGCGTGTCAATCGCCAGGGATAGGCGGCTAGCTTGGTAGCAATGCAAATATTCTCTTGGTTGATACCGGAATAGTCCCTAGAGAATCGTCCCAGAAGTTGCTCACTGCGTCCATTCAGTCTGCCTGTTCCATAAGAATCACCCGTATCAAATAAGGTGACGCCGTTACTCACACACAGATTAAAAACAGCTTGCAACTCATCGTCCATGCTTTCATCGTATCCCCAGAGTAGTCGGTTTCCCCACGCCCAAGTTCCACAGCCCATGGTAGGAAGGGAAAGTTTTTGGCTAGTCTGCATAGTCCTTGACAGTAAATATGATAAAGTTTACCGAAGTCGGCGATTTATCTCCAAACTGATTCCTACTGGAGTTTAGACTAGGTTTTGGATTTCAGACCTCTAAATCAATAAGGTCCAAACATTTCGTTAGCTAGCGCTTCCGGATTGTCGCTGTAGAAAAAGTCACGAATCAGTTGCAAGACTTCCTCTTTACTTAAAAAACCATCCTGATTGGTATCTAATTTAGGAAATACTCGTGGAGCGTAAACAGGCGACACATTGTAAACACTTAAAAGCCCTGCCCACTCCGCTTGGCTCATTTTCCCATCCTCATCTCCATCAAACACCTCAAAAACCAATTCCATGAAAAAATGGATATTGTGCAGGTATTTTTTCTCGTCACTCAAAATGATATCATAATAGACCAACCATTCTGCCAAGCTCACTTTTTTGTTGTGGGTTGTATCGGCATCTCGTTTCAATTCTTCCCAGTTACGATTACAATTATTCAGTAAAAGCTGATACCTAGGAGAGCGCGAACCCCAGTGTCTTAACGCAGCTAATTTTTTTATAATATTTTCAAAATCTTGATAAGCTAAAGCGCCATCAAATTTAGCATCGTGCATACTGAAAAATTTAGTCAGTTTGCGCGTTTGTAGTTCAGTCAGCATAAGTTTCCCCTGTGAGAGTAGAGACATTATAGGCAATGTCTCTACAATATCATTTCCCCACGTCATAGAGACTTATGGGTAGTCTGAACCGTTAATAATCGATGCGACCTTGAGCCACCACGTCAAACGTTCCTGAATTGAGCTCCTGAGTCACCGTAAAGTCGGCGCTACCTTGTGCTTGATCGAAACGTCTAGTCCCACCGACAAACAGAAATGTCCCCGTAGCGATTCCCGTCGTGGTGTCTAATACACTATCCTTGATTTCAGCCTGGAGTTCATCACCATTCGCTCCGATGAACTTGGTATCTCCACTCGCTAGGATGATATCGGGGTTACTCTGATCCGGCGTGAAGATCAAGTTTCCAGTTTGAGTCCATTTTCCTAAGTGGGTTGCTGTACCCGAAGCATTAAGGACGCCATGGGTCAACTGTCCGTTATCATCAGTCATTACCTCTAATGTGCCTGTTCCCGTCAAATCGAAGGGACGTTCTACCGCGATCGCGGGATGCATTCCCAGACATACAGCAAAAACTACCCCGAAAATGAATTGAAACACACGAGTCATCGTTGTTGTTCTCCTTTTTGTTAAAGAAAATAGTGATGGAAATCCGCCAACTTGCTACCAGTCCATAAATTCGTTAGAAAATTGGGGATTGGGAAATATGAAAGAAAAGACGGATAAATTATCACCATTTTCTTTATCTTTTTATCTCCCTTGCTCCTGTCTTCCTTAGCTTATGACTCGCCAAAAGTTTCCTGATAAAAAACCTGATCAATATCAAAACGTCCCCCGTATTGTTTAAACGGTTCAGCCGCATATCCCATCGCCAACAAACAGCAAACATCCACATCCGCCGGAATATTAAACGCTTCTTTCACTTGCGCGGTGGCAAATCCTTCCATGGGACAGGTATCGACGCCAAAACTTTTTGCCACAATCATTAAATGCGCCACAGCTAACATAGTATGGCGATTTGTCCAGGCTTCTAGGGAGTCAAACGAAGGTTTATTTTCAAATAACTGAGGAATCGCCGATCGCATCATATCAGCATAGGCGTCATTGGCTGCACCTGTGGCTTGTCCCAGTTGAATTACGGACTCAATATACTCCTTTTGGTTGATGCGGCGATCGCCACAACAAATTAGCACCACGGGAGCTTCTCCCACCTGACGCTGATTGAAAGCGCAAGCTTTGAGTTTTTCCCGATTAGCCGATTCCCGCACTACCACAAACCGCCAAGGTTGCAGATTGTAACCCGAGGGCGATCGCACGCCTAAACGAAAGATTTCTGTTAGAATAGCCTCTGGAATCGCATCTGAACGAAAAGAACGCGCCGCACGACGCTGTTCAATGGCAGCTTGTACATTCAGGGTGGGTTGCAAATCGTTGGTCATTCGGTTTTTCGGATAACGACAAATTAAAATAAGGTGGCTATTTAAACCACCTTATCCTACCACAAAGGCTAATGCTAAACCTAATTCAATTCAGCTTAGGCTAAAACAAAGTCCACTTCTTCAGCGCCAGAGGTTTCACCTTGTCCTGATGTAATTTGTTCTCCATTTACATCAACACAGAAGGGGCTATTTCCCAGGTTAACATTATAATCCGTATTGTCTGCCGTATACCCTACACTAGCAATCATTTTTCGCCCTTCATCGGTATAAGCAAATGCCAACATTTGGTTTTTATCTTTCTGATTGTCGTAAGCCCAAATTACCATATATTGTTGTCCCTGATACTCGAAAACTTTAGGTGGACGAGTGGGGGTATAACGACCTGCATCACCAAAGCTAGCATCAAGAAAACTTTGTACCGAATCCGTGGCGACTGTCGCATAAGCTACCTCTTGTGCAGAAGTGGGTTCGGCTTCTTCTTGACTTTCATCAACCACTTCTTCTTGATCTCGGTTGCGTAAATAATCAACCGCGAGTTTCGTTCCAATACCACCAACCGCAGCCACACCCGTACCGATGAGAATATTGCGAAGCAGATTATTCTTATTCATTATTTCTCCTCAACCTTTGACTTAATTTACGTCACGTCAATACTATCATTAACACTACACAGTGATAATTTGACACTCCCCGCCCTATAAGAGCGGGGATTCTTCCGTCCTCTGGATTCCAGTGAATTTACCCTCAGAAAGCATCTTGACCGTGTGTCCCACGGCTGCAAGTCCACGAATACAGACTACTTGAGCGGCTGCAACGTCTC
>NZ_JAVJZI010000041.1:0-21553 GCF_040223135.1 Coleofasciculus sp. G3-WIS-01 | reverse complement strand
TGGGCGAAGCATTCGCGTTGAAACTTTGGTAGAAAACCGATCAATTTGGGCGCGAATGCTTCGCCCCTACGAATGCATCTGCATCTCTATCGTCCTTGTTTAGAAGAGGCGATCGCAACAATACCATAAACCCTGATTCCTTGCTGGCGTAACACTTGCGTGGCTGAACGGGCTGTTGCGCCTGTGGTGTAAATATCGTCTAAAATCAGTACAGGTGAATGGGGTGGACGTTTGCCAAAGCGCTTACCCACGGCAAAAGCCTCCGTGAGATTTTGCGATCGCTCCTTTGCCGATAAGCCAAACTGGGCTTCAGTTTCCCGAACCCGTTCTAAACCGTGGGGCTGGTAATTATACCCTGTAAATTGACAAAAACTCTGGGCAAGGAGTTCAGCTTGATTAAACCCCCGTTGTTGTCGCTTGCTGGGGTGAATGGGAATCGGAATCACGGTTAATTTTTTACTCTGCTGCGCCGCCGCCGATTTTAGCCAAGCCTCACCCAACCAAAATCCCAGGGGACGGGCTAGCTGAGTGTGATGCTCATATTTTAGCGCCGCGATCGCACGTTTGAGAGCGCCGCCATAATCTCCCCAGACAAATATTGGTAACTCCCCTTGCCAGAATTGACTCGGATGCTTCAGTTGACAGCGTTGTAACTGACGCTGACAGTATTGGCACAATTCAGCATCAGTGGCGCGATCGCATAATGGACAGTTTGACTTCAGGAATAAAGACAGTAAGCTATTCCTCAACTGTCCGATTCCTCCTTTCATCTCTTTATTCTCAATTTTCCATGAACTCAGGCTAACTATTATACCATGAAAAATTTCTCATTTTCTCCCTGTTCCCTGTTCCCTTAAGCCACATCCAATAAAAACATTGACAAAAACCCCAAATACAACAAAAGGGCAAACAAAACGACCACAAATGGCGGTGTGAAAATTACTGGAAAATTTGTTTCCTCCAAAAGACTTGGCAAGAACCCTTGATAGCAGATATTATCGCCGCAGGTTCCATAATTAAACAGAATAACAAAGGTTTGCAGCGCAATAATTCTGATTAGAAAGTTTCCCTTTATTTTCACCTTCATTCGTCTCTTTGCAGTCCGGGCAGTCGCACTAAAAAACAAAAAGATTGTCGTCGCAATGTAGAACAATCCCGTAAAGGCGATGTAGAAAAAGATTGACATCCAGCCGCCAGATGTCATAAAAAAGAGTGGAATGCTAATTATTACATAAACTAGGTAAAAACTAAAGACCAGCCAAATGTTGGTTGTAATCATTGAACTTATAACCCTTACCAATTCACAAACAGCTTTATTCCAGCCTCTATAAAAACTTAGAGCTGGATAGAAATAGGTAGAAGTTGAATCCTGGTTTAATGATTATTTGGACGAGATGCAATACTTATTTATTTCTCAAAGAGAGTGATTACAATCCTTTAACTCATTAGATCCTGCACCATTAGATCATCCTTAGTTACGCTAGTCTTCAAACCCCAATACTTCGTCAAGTTAGAGGGCTTTACGTTTATACCTACTAATCAACGAACGACTATCCGGAATCACCGTTGATGTAGCGGAAGCAGATATAGCGTAGGGTGGGCATTGCCCACCAACTTTAAGTCAGTGCCATTAAACTTAAATGGATACTTCCTCAATATCAGCCAAATTGGGTAATAAATCATTATCACCAACCGCACTGTCCCCAGTTCGCTGACAGCGTATCACAAAGCTACAGTTATCGCATTTACCCGCCGATATCGGCACTTGGGGAAACGGGATATGATCATTTTGATAGCGGTGTAACCATCCTGATAAGCGAGTGAGCAACTCAGTTAAATCCGCTTGTGTTTTTTCATGTTGTACTCTATCGTAGGCAAAAGTAAGACATTGGGGGCGGGGTTTAGACTTCACAAACCAATACGTCATAGAAATCTGCTCAGGCAAATAATCACTAGTTTGAAGCAAAACATATCGGTATAAGCGAGTTTGCCAATCTTTGGCTAACCGCTGACGATTGGTTGGTAGAGGATAAGTTTTCCAGTCGAGAATTTGGGCGCTTTTTTCGTCTTCAATAAATAAGTCGTAAATAACCGTTAGTAAATAGCCTTGAACCTTTAATGTGCGACAATGTTCAGCATCCCGAAAGGTTTGAGAATTGCGGGTAAATACATCGGGTGCTGCATCCATTAACGCCGTAACCCAATGATTGAGTTGGGGATTATCCTTCAGCAACGAGTCTATCGGTAATCCGAGTTCTCGTTGTTGCATCAACAGGTGAAAGTAACTTCCCCACGTCAGACGTTCTTGTTGTTCCGGTGAAACAGGACTTCCGAACTGATCCACATACATCAGTTGAAATTTACGGGGACAGGTTTCTAAAAGATTGAGCTGTCCTTGGGATAAGCGAGTCAGGGAAACCGTAGATTGATCAGTATTCATGGTTTGGTGAGGACAAATACACTATCTTTATTCCCTCGTCCAATCCGGAGATTTTCGTCGAGATAGGTAGTCTCCAACCAGCCCCGTTGCTCTCGACTTTGAATGTTAAAATCAAGAGCAGTGAATTTTTTTCCCGTTTCAATTTGCTGGATAAAATTAGTGGGAGATTGATACTTGATTAAGCGCTGTAATCCGACAACAGACCGATCAAAATTGACATTAACTCGGCGTTCGGAAACAGGTTCAAACCGCGCTCCCACACTGACAATTCCTTCTAGATAAGGCAAACTAGAAACCTCAGCAATGTTATAAATCTTCGCGTCGGCGGTGCGAATACATTGGTAAATTTGACCCAATTGCCATAGGGGAAACCGACCCAAGTTTAACAAATCGCTACTGGTTGTGTAGAGTAATCGCCAGTTCCCTTCGAGCAAATCCGGCGCTTCCAGAGGACGTGGCGTGGGGTTGCGGTCTTCTAATTGGGCAACGGCTGCCAAAATCGCTGTTTTTTCAGTTTCCGTTGCCAATAACCCCCGATTTTTTCCCGCGATCGCTTCTAGTAATGTGGCTTTGTTAACCATCTGTAGTCCTGACAATCCACTGTTAAATATGGTATCATTAATATCGACTTACTGTAGCTTCCTATGTATAATCCTTCTTTGCGTGAAGAATCTCGTGAGCAACTCGCTCCCATCATTCCAGTTCAGCGTGAAACCTCAGTTTTAGATTGGTTAGAACAGACGAATCGTTTGCTGGCGCGTGATGTTACTGAGGAGGATGTCCCTGATGATGAAGAGGAAATCTCGGAACTGATGGGTGTAGATGACAATGATTATGATGACGACGATGATGATGATATAGCCGATGATGATTAACGGACGGGCATAAAATCAGGATAGGGAGCATGTCAGTTTTGCACAAAATGTTTTCGTAGGTTGGGTAGAGCGATAGCGTTACCCAACAGGCTAACGATTGCGTTGGGTTTCGTTCCTCAACCCAACCTACAAAGGTGACATGCTCCTGATCGCTTAATTCACAGCCCGCGCCCTGATCCCCAAAGCTAACACCATCAAGAAAGCTAACCCCATAAATCCCGCGATCGGGTTACCATCGACTCCGGTTATCCAGGGAGAAACTTGACCCGAATACTGCACCAGTTGTCCCACATTAATGATGTAGTAGCCCCAAACCAACCCCCCATGTAAACCAATGGGTAAACCCAAACGCCTTTGTCCTCGCTTTGCCCAAACTAAGGTTAATCCCAACAGCACTAATCCGGGAAATCCTGGTAACGTGCGAATAATTTCTGCGATGGGTTTGAGAAAATGCAGCGTAGCAAAAATTAGCGCATTTGCCCAAAGGGATAGTTTAGGAGAATAGTCTCGCTCCAACTCATCCAGTAACCAACCCCGAAATACTAACTCCTCTGCTAAGCCAATACCCAGAGCGCTAACCAATCCTTCTAAAATAATCCGCCCCAGTTGTTCCGGGGGAGGTTGAAAGTTTAGCCATCCTAATCCCCCCTCTAACGCAAACAAGCCTAGGGTAAACAATAGACCAATACTTAACCCATTGAGCAAGTCTATCCCATTGCGCCGAGAGGAGTACAACCCATACTGCTTTAACAGTTGAGATTCTCCATAAACTGAGCGCCCCCAAACTTTTAGTAGCGCTAGAAATTCCCCAAACAATAGCGCCATCGTTAGAATAGTAACTAGGTTTGGCTCATCGACTAAAAGGTAGATTGGCGCAGCTAAAGGTAACCCAAATAGCCCTAGGGTAACAACAAACAAACCCAGCCGCACAGGTGCTGGGTATCGTGCTAATTTCGGGAGGTTCAGTCTCAAAATGTTCAGGGCTTAACTCTCCCTATTCATCCGGTTCAATCGTACTGGTTAAGCCATGATTCTTCAAGGTTTCACAGTAAAACTCGGCATGTTCCATAGCGCAGGTGATGACTAGAGCAATTCCTGAGTTGTGCGCTTCCATCATAATATTGACAGCTTGCGGCTGAGTCAGACTCGGTACCGTCTGTATCAAGGCTTGCACCACATGTTCCATCGGGTTGAAATCATCATTGTGGAGCAAAACACGATAGCGAGGTGCGGGTTTCCGAACAGTTGACGTTGAACGTTTCTCAATCGTTTCCACAGACACGGCTAGCATCTCCCTCTCGTTCAAGTGTTTACAAAAAAATAGTTGCTGGGGTACAGTTCCCCATTTTAGCTTTTTCTTTATATCACTCAACAATTATCAGACCAATCACCCGATTTGGCGAGTAGAGATAGCCGAATCTTGACTCAATTCCACAATCCTTATAGTGTTGATGTATGACTAAATAACGTAAAATAATGCATAATCTGGCGTTCAACTACAACTCAGAAACCATAGGTAGCTGCTTAATCCTGCATGCAGACTGCTTCGATTGGCTCGCGCAGATGCCGGACAACAGCATTCATGGAGTCGTAACAGATCCACCCTATGGAGTAAAAGAATATGACATAGAGCAAATTACTAAAAGAAGTAATGGTAAAGGAGGGATTTGGAGAATTCCACCTTCTTATGATGGACATCAACGCTCACCTTTGCCACGATTTACAGCACTGACTCAGAAGGAGCGAACTACTTTGAAATGTTTTTTTATTGAGTGGGCTAAATTAGCCGTGCGTGTACTACGTCCTGGGGGTCATGTATTTGTTGCTAGTAATGCTTTTCTGTCTCAATTAGTTTTTTCAGCACTCGTTGAAGGAGGGTTAGAATTTCGCGGTGAATTAATTCGTTTGGTTAGAACACTGCGCGGCGGCGATCGCCCGAAAAATGCTGAACAGGAGTTTCCTCATGTATCATCTATGCCGAGAGGATGTTATGAGCCGTGGGGAATTCTGCGAAAACCTATCCCATCAGGAATGAAAGTGAGTGACTGTTTGCGAGAATTTAAAACAGGAGGCTTACGACGAACACCGGATGGTAATCCATTTAATGATGTTATTTTTAGTGAACGGACTCCGCGTCAAGAACGGGAGATTGCGAATCACCCTAGTTTAAAACCCCAGTCGTTTTTACGCCAAGTTGTTCATGCTGTTTTACCCTTAGGTGAAGGTATTTTAATTGATCCCTTTATGGGTTCAGGTTCGACAGTCGCCGCCGCAGAAGCCTTAGGCGTTTGCTGTATCGGGATTGAGCGATATGCAGACTATTATCAGATGAGTCGCACCGCCATTCCTCAGTTAGCGGCGTTGAACGTGTCGCCGCATCTGCAAACATCGACTGAGAAAGCTGATGTGCAAATATCCACTGAGTCGAACAAACACCAGCAGTTAACGCTTGGGTAATCCCTGACTTTTCACGAGAAATCACGAAACCTGCCTATCAGGGCGGGTTTAGTCGCATCTGGGTACAACCGAAGAGATAGTAGTGAAACCCGCCCCTACACCTTTACATAGTGATCCTATTTCTTAACGGTTGCGTTATATTAGTTAACGTTACTTAACATTATCGAGAACCATGCAGGCGACCCCCGTTGCAGCAACAGCAACCATTCCTGGCATCTACTGGCAATGGCGAGGACAGTCCATTTATTACGTCAAAGCGGGTGAAAGGCGATCGCAACACCCCCCTCTGTTACTTATCCATGGATTTGGTGCATCGACGGATCACTGGCGCAAGAATATTGCTGAACTCAAACAGGACTTTGAAGTTTGGGCAATTGATTTATTAGGGTTTGGACGATCGGCTAAACCGGACTGGCAATATAGTGGTGATTTGTGGCGAGACCAGTTGCATGATTTTATCACCCAGGTGATTGGTCAGCCTGTGGTGTTGGCAGGAAACTCCTTAGGTGGCTATTGTGCGCTATGTGTGGCGGCGCAATGTCCTGATACGGCGGCGGGGGTGGTGTTGCTCAATAGTGCGGGTCCTTTTACCGATACGAAGGTTCCAGAGTCCGCGAATTCAGGGCGAAAGGGGTTTAAGAGCATGACGCGAAGTCTCTTATTGCAACCTTGGGCGAGTTTCCTGTTGTTTCAGTACCTGCGGCGACGGGCAATTATTCGCAGAACCCTCAAGCAAGTCTATTTAGATCACAGCGCTATTACTGACCAACTGGTAGAGGATATCTATCGCCCCTCGTGCGATCGCGGAGCCCATAAAGTCTTCGCTTCAGTCTTCAAATCGCCCCAAGGGGAAAAAATCGATGTGCTGCTTGCCAGTTTACGCTGTCCCCTCTTACTCTTATGGGGAGAAGGTGATCCCTGGATGAATGCCAAAGAACGGGGAGCAAAGTTTCGTCAGTATTATCCTCAACTGACAGAATACTATCTCCAAGCCGGTCATTGTCCCCATGATGAGGTTCCCGACCAAGTGAATGAACTACTAAAGTCTTGGGTGATTAAAAATTGCTAAAGATTTTGTCATTTGTCTTATGTCATTCCTCAGGGAACAGTAAATTCATAATTCCTATTTAATACTGGTTCAGCCATGAAAAATCTCTGACGCCAAAATTGACAATAAACGCAACGTTTAAATTTTCCATCGATTTAACTAAATAGAGAATCTCTTCAATCGGTGTTGATTCGTAATGATTAAATAAAATAGCCAAGCGTCTTTCAAGGTCAGGGCGAATCAACTGGGGAGACAACAGGACAATTTTGAGCAGTAAAACTGTCATTTTTAGAGAACCCAGATTATCGACTAAATCACAAAACCAATAATGTTGGGGTTTTTCCCTACTTTCAACAACGAGCAAATCAAACAACTGGCTGCATGTTTTTCCAATCAAAGAAGTGTCCACTTTATGATTGTTACATTCAGTTAGCGTATTCGTTAGGTGCTTATTCAATAATCTATAAAAGTTGTGTTGCCCATAGCTCGGATCGATCGACGTAACTAGATATTGATATAAATTTTCTTTAAACAGGGAATAAGATGGAGTTCGGCAAGTTTGGTGAAGAAAGTCTTGAGCCAACTCACGGTACGTATATGAATTTTCGGCTTTTCCACCAAACTGTTGCAGTGCTAGATACAATTCCTGATCATTCAATAGAGTGGGATTGTTCACCAATTGCTCTCTATTTGTAGCTGAGGATGTAGTTCCCTCAACTAGATAAGTAGCGTACTGCAAAAGTTCGTCCTCTAATCGTTGCTGTTTTTCCCCTTGCAGTTTTTTGATGGTTTGCTGGGTTTCCTCGGAACAGCCTTGACTCAATAAACAATAAGAGAATAAGAAGGGATAATGACCAATTAAGTGAGCTAACTTTTTCGGTTTTGGTGTAGAATCCTCCTCTCCCTTTGCTGAATCATCTACCACTTCCCCCAGAGATTCTAAGACTCGATACTCTTCCAAGTCGATCAAACTTGGTACTGAATCATCGACTACTTTCACAAGACGTTTTAAACTGCGATATTCTTCGGAGTCGATAAAGGTTTTCACGAGTTGTCGCAAACGGCTAGAGGTAGGCTGGTAGGAGTTTTGGAACAGACCCAGTAAATGTGCGATCGCGACATTTTGTTTAGGCGTCATTTGCCAACGGTTCACCAGGATGTGACAGCAGCGATAGAGAATATTTTTAAATTTTTCTTCAGCCTGTTTAGACGCCGTGATTACGTAGAGTGCTGCTAAAATTGTCGGTTCAGGATAGCCATTACCATGAATGAACAATTGACGGAAACGCTCAATCAACTGAGCCGGGGACTCCCGTTGCACACAGTCGATTAAGTGATTGTAGATGAGTTCTACTTCCAAACTAGAGAGGATGTCTAAGTCCGGCTTATCCGCCTTGTTATCCGTTTTCAGAACGTAAACAGGTTGAGGTAGATGAGGAAAGTTCTGCTGAACCCACTGTTGATTAAAGACAGACTGGTAAATCTGGTTATAGACTCGTAATTTGCCATTTTGCTTGACCACTACTCCGGTCAACCGCAATTCCATTTTTGAGCGACTTTCATCAGCCGCGATTTGTCCACGTTGTAAAATTTGCTGATAGAGATCAATAATTTCCGGATTACTCTGTCCACCTTTGCTCAAGCGATTGTGGATAGTTCTTAAATGTTCAGGTTCATCAAAAGCCTCCCAATTTTTAATCACTTGATTTTGAATCAGTTGTTCGACCCAATCTGAGATTTTAGCTTGAACATTTCTGGCGGGATAAAGTCTCTGTAGCAGGCTAGGTTGTCGCGTCTCCCAGGTTTTATTTAAACCTTGCTTCTCGACATATTGATGGACTAATTTACATAGCTTTTGAGTGAGAAAAGGTTGACCTCCTGTCCAAGTTAAAATTTCTTGGATAATCACATCAGGATGACTGACTTTTCCCACTAATCCCTGCACCAAGGGGTGAACGTCTTCTAGCTGAAAACCAGAAAGTTCAATGGCTTGACCGATATTGAATGGAGTGCTGCGGTATTTATCTTGAATTAGATCTGAAGGTGTGGCGACACCGAGGAGAGCAAAGGCGAGGCGTTTATAGTTGGGATTGTTGCTGCGCTGATTATAGCAGGATTTAATCGAGGCGAAAAAATCATCAACGGGGAAGTGTAAGCGGAGAACGCTATCGATTTCATCAAAAAAAATCACCAAATTCTGAGGAATTGCTCGGAGTAAGACCTCATCGATAAACGTTCTAAAACGTTGCACAATAGAAAGAGTCTGGCGAGTAGACCACCAGGTTTCCAATTCACCAGCATCCATGAGATCGAAGCTGCTGGCTAAGGTGTAAACAATCCCGGCATACCACTGTTCTAGAGTAATATTTTGGCATCCGATCGCACTCAAGTCAACCGCCGTGCAAGCAAACCCCACCTGGTTCAGGCGCTGCATTGTGCGAACCCGTAAGCTCGATTTTCCCATCTGGCGAGCGTTAAGGACATAACAAAACTCGCCGGCTTTGAGCGCTTCGTAGAGTTGATTGTCAGCTTGTCGAACGACGTAAGTGGGAGCATCAATGGGTAGACAACCCCCAACTTGATACTCATAGACTGAGTTTTGGACGGCAATCATGGGACGCACCTGGGGTGTCGGTGAAAATACGGAATTTACCTCTGACAGGATTGTATCCTAAATTGTTCTATTTCCCAGGACTGATAACTTATACACCACACTCAATGAATTAACTTTATGAAATCTTCATAAGAACCTGATAATTTGGGGATTAGTGTGAAGACTTTATAAAGTAGTCCCTTATGCATCAACTAGCACCTAATGTATGATACAAGTCTATAAGAATACAAATCTATAAGACTTCTAGCTCAAAACCGAGTGTACCAAAAATATAGAACGTGGGCTACTGCTTCTCAACAGACACCAACCCTCCTAGTTGCAGGGGGAGCTGGATATATCGGCTCTCATACCGTGCAAGCCTTAAAGGAGGCGGGTTATCAAGTCGTTATTCTGGATACCCGGAATTTAGGCATTCAAGACTATAGACATGAACTGTAATATCTCATTAAGTAAAGCGGGAAGTTGATAAGTAAAGTTAATTACGCAACCAATTTACGGAAAATAATAATTTATTCAGATAGTCTTGTCTAAATCATATATTGATAATTTGAGAAGCAAAATGACTTTAAAGCTTTTAGCCGCCACTTCAATTTTGAGAAAATTTTTCCGAAACAAGATAGTTAGGTTTCTTTTCTGCGGTGGGATCACAGCCGCCTTCAACGTTATACTTATTTATATCCTAATTGAAGGGTTCGGACTTAATACACCTGTTCTGCGTAATCTCGCCAATGTCTTAGCTATTGAAGTTTCATTGATATTCACGTTCTTTGTCTATAAGATTTGGGTTTGGTCAGGAGGTACGTGGAGGCTGGGAGTTGTCTTAGGGAAAGAACTTCCTCTGTTCCATATTTCATCAGGAGTTGCTATAAGTATTCGTAGTTTTCTGATATTTCCTATATTAGATTGGTTAAATGTTCATTATACAATTAATACTTTGACGGGGATTCTAATCGGATCAATATTAAATTACTTCGTTTGCGATAAAATAATTTTTAAAAAGTAATTACAACAAATAGTAGGGGCGCACCGACGTGCGCCCAATTATCAGATTCGGTCAGAAGACCCCCACGATAACTTTTTATTTAGTCAGTAAGGATGTCAAGTCAACCTACTAACATCTGCTACCTTGCGACTAAAGAGTCGGAAATACAGACTGACAAAAAACTCTTTAATCGGAAAGGCTAAAAACGTTAGCGGATTAATCGTGACGATAATATTCCGTACATCTCGAACCGCTAAGTTGACAATTTGTTTTGCCACCCAATCAGCAGACATGACGCCAATGGGATTGAGATTACTCTTAAACGGTCCTAAAATCAGTTTCCGTACCACACAAGGCGCATCGAGACGGCGTAATGTGACTAAATCCCCTAATGCCCGTTTGCTTAATTCATACAGAGGACTGACGGCTGGACTGACTTCGGCTTCTGAAGTATTGACCCAAACTTCCTTGCGGGCAATATCTTGATTGGTGCGAACGGTCTGCAAAAATAATTCTAATAACCGCCAACTGGAGAATGTATTCACCTCATAAGATTTCGCGATCGCGTCAGGGGTTCTTTCGCCATGGACGTTAATCCCATGATTGAGGATCAGAATATCAATCGATTCTAACTCAGCCGTTAAGTCAGATTCGTTTCCCACCTGCCAAGTTATCGTTTTTACCGATAGCGGTTCGCCCTCTGCGGTTAAAATAATTGGGTCTGACTTTGAGGTTAATGCGATAACTTTAGCCCCTCGTTGGTGCAAATGATACAACAGCGATCGCCCCAATGTGCCAGACGCCCCGGTAACGGCGACAGTTTTGCCTTTCAGGGATAGCGCGGTACCCATAAGTTTATCGACGAAGGTCAATGTGCCACAATAATAAGCCTTTTGGTTATCAAAGTGATGTCGCCAATGATAGGGGCGATTTACCGTCCAGTTCGAGGGAGGAGTAAAGAATAGTCCGGGACGATGGGTTAAATCGGTTAATTCATCCGCACCGGATAGTCCACTCCCCCGTGCGATCGCACCGACTAAAAAGCTTAAGGTATAGACAACACCTGCCAAAGCCACCCAATGGGGTTGTGTCCAGATATAAGCTACCCCCCACAGCCCTAGGCTAAACAGCAACATGACCAGGGATTCCGGTAAATCATTGTACCAATGAGCTTGGCGATAAATTTGCTCACTAACCGGCGTTAAATCCGGTTTGAACACCCGATGGTGCCAGACATGCAACCGATATAAGGGCGTCCACTGATGGGACAGGATGTGATAAAAATCGCGGATTAGTTCCACCCAGAGGACAGAACCCAGTCCCCATGCTGCTGTAGTCACAAAAGACATCATACCCAAGCTAGATCCTCACCCATTCACAACCAGCAAACGTTAAAATACTAGAGCATACTCCTTAAAGTATAAAAAAATTAACGATTTAAGATACAATTAGATACAATTTGTGTGGGTGGAGAAATCAAGGAGCTTATGCCAGAGAACTCCTGGACAGAAAATAATCATAGCAGTGAGCTTGATCCCCTTAGCTCTCTGCTGTCTGAGTGGTCTGAAGATGATTTTGAAAGTGACTTTTTCTTTCAGGGACTCGAAGGGCGACGACGCAAAGCAGCGTTGGCGCTAACCCTGATTTGGGGTGGGACAATTACTCTGCATCTTCTATCCTGGGGTTCTTGGTTAGTCTTTGGTTTAACCGCCCTGTTGGGTATTCAGGCGATACGGGTATTAGTGGCGCGACCCCTCAGAGTGCCGAAACCACTACAGGGAGACAATCCGGCTGATTTTCCCTATGTGTCCTTACTGGTGGCGGCTAAAAATGAAGAGGCGGTGATTCAGAACCTGGTGAGGATGCTGTGCAATTTAGATTACCCCAAAGAACGCTGCGAACTCTGGGTAATTAATGATCACAGTACCGATAAAACCCCCATCCTCTTAGAGCAACTCGCGGCAGAATACGATCAGTTAAATGTATTTCATCGCGATGCGAACGCGACAGGGGGTAAATCCGGAGCGTTGAATCAGGTATTACCCCTGACAAAAGGGGAAATTATTGGCGTATTTGATGCCGATGCTCATGTGACCACAGATCTGCTACGGCGAGTGCTGCCAATCTTTCATCAGTCGAAAGTTGGGGCGGTACAGGTACGAAAAGCAATCGCGAATGCATCCCTGAATTTCTGGACAAAAGGACAGATGGCAGAAATGGCGCTAGATAGCTATTTCCAACAGCAACGAACTGCCATTGATGGAATTGGTGAACTGCGGGGAAATGGTCAGTTTGTGCGCCGTTTGGCATTAGAACGCTGTGGCGGCTGGAATGAGCAAACCATTACCGATGACCTGGATTTAACCATACGCCTACACCTAGATAGATGGAATATTCGTTTCCTGGAATTCCCGGCGGTGGATGAAGAAGGGGTGACTAGCGCCCTATCTCTGTGGCATCAGCGTAGTCGTTGGGCAGAAGGGGGATATCAGCGTTATCTAGATTACTGGCGTCTGATTGCGAGTAATCGTTTGGGTTTTGGCAAAACTATCGATTTATTCTCATTTTTAATTATTCAGTACCTATTGCCAACGGCAGCTATACCTGATTGTTTAATGGCGCTGCTTCGCTCTCGTTTACCTCTGTATAGTCCGATTACAGGATTAGCGCTGACTCTATCTTTCATCGGTATGTTTACGGGATTGCGTCGGATTCAACGGGATGAACCTTTGACAGTCGGCACTGCATTTCTCAATGCCTTGCAAACAGTACGCGGTGTTCTATACATGCTGCATTGGATGGTGGTGATGTCAGCAACAACGGCTCGCATGTCTGTGCGTCCCAAGCGATTAAAATGGGTGAAAACGGTGCATCAAGGCACGGGGAAGGAAAGCTTTGAATTTTGACCCTTCGCTTCGTTCAGCGAACCTGGCGCGTGTGTAGGGGCTCACTTTAACTAATATCTTTTCGGGTGCGCCCATAAGTGACTAAACCCGCCCCTACTAAGTGATATCTTATCCCTGTTCCCTTGACAAATGACTAAAACGCGATATCACCATCATCATCGTATTTTAATGTATCAGATCTATGAAAGGGTAGAGTAGAGTTATTAGGCGTTTTTCCCTGGGTTGGTTTCTCTTGAATTGCCGTTGATGCCGTATCATTAAACGACTGAGATTGAAGGGAATGCATTGGCTTTGTGTCCTCTGTAGATGAACTCGCCTCCAACTCCGGCATATTCAATTCGTCATCTAGAGTAATAACATTCCCATTGAAAAAGTTTTTGAGAGTCGTTACCGCATCCTGTATTTTTTCCTCATCCCAGTCTCCAGTATCTATAGGTTCTACAGGTGCTGATATTGAAGATTGAGGTAGGGAAATTGGCATATTTTCCTCAGCCCTATCAGACGGAGTTGGATTCGGTTGGGGTATATGACGTTCGGCTTGAGGAATAACCATTCCTCTATCTTCTCTATCTCCCTGATCTCTCTTATCTTCCTTAGGCGTCTCGTCTTCTACATTTGACGACAAGTTAGACTCTGAAGGGGTAACAACTTCCCGATTCGCAGCCGTTGGTTTAGCCGATTTACCCCCTATAACTGTGAAGTTTACTTTGATAGGTTTTTGATACACAGCTTCAAATGCTGCTTGAATATTCTGCAGATTATTTTTGGCATACTGTAATAAGGGTTTAGTTGTGAACCCTATCTGTGCCACTGTTCCATCAAAACTCAATAAATGACCCATCTGACGCAAGAACTCTTTGACACTAATGGGTCGCAAATTTTCAATAATCTGTTGCCAAATTTGTTCTGTATCAGCCGATTGTTCAGGAACAGGAACGGCGGAAACTGTCCCGTTATTGGAAGATGGAGGCGGTGACTCCGATGCTTTTACCTGGGGTGGCGGTTGAGTTTCAGGAATTTGGGAAATGGGTTTCGCGGCTGGTGTTTGATTCGCCGCAGCAGGGGGTGGGGAGGCAGGTTGAGCCCGGTGTTGAGGTTCTGGCGGCTGGGTTGTTTTGGGTTGGCTAACCTGTGACGGTGGCTGGTGCGATCGCGTCTGAGTTGCCCCGGGTTCAACCCGTAGAGCGTCGGGTAATAAACCTAACAGGGTGACTTCTAGCCATAGGCGCGGTTGCGTTGTATTTTTTACTTGTACTTCACTGGCTTTTAAGTGTTGCTGTCCGCGTAAAATATCCGCAGTATCCAAAGTTTGAGCAAATTCGCATAACTGTTTCCAGGTAGGCGGTGTGACAGCCACTAAATTTTGACGATTGGGTGCAGTTTTCGCAATAAGTAAATCCCGATAAAATCCGGCTAAATTTTGCAGCACAACTAAAGGTTCTCGTCCCTTATCCATTAAATTGCGGCAACAATCGAGAACGACTTGAGCATTATTACTCGCGATCGCTTGACTCAATGCTAGCAAGTCTCGTTCGGGTACTGCCCCGACTAAATCCCAGATACACTCAATGGTTATTTCTCCGGCTAACAAGCTGAGTTGATCCAGCAAACTCTCGGCATCTCGCAATCCCCCTTGCGCCACTTGTGCTACCAAGGTAATTGCATCCGTTGTAATATTTATGGTTTCTTTGGTGGCAATAACCTGAAGATGCTTGACCATTGCCGCTAACGGAATGCGGCGAAAATCAAACCGTTGACAGCGAGAAATAATTGTGGGTAAAACTCGTTGGGGATCGGTCGTAGCTAAGACAAAAACAACATGTTTCGGCGGTTCTTCTAAGGTTTTGAGTAATGCATTGAACGCCGCACTGCTAAGCATGTGACACTCATCCACCACATACACCTTATAGCGACATTGAACCGGGGCAAATTGGGCGCGTTCGATGATTTCCCGAATATTATCCACACCCGTATTACTCGCCGCGTCAATTTCGGTGATATCCAGGGCAGTTCCTTGAGCGATTGTGCGGCAAACGTCACAGGTACCGCAAGGCTGAGGCGTTGGCTTATCGGTAGTCAGACAGTTAAGGGACTTAGCTAAAATCCGCGCTGACGAGGTTTTACCTGTACCTCTGGGACCACAGAACAAATAAGCTGGGGCTATTTTCTCTTGAACAATAGCATTCGTGAGAGTTTGCGCGATCGCTTCTTGACCGACTAAATCGGCAAACGTCTGAGGGCGATATTTGTGATGGAGGGGTTCGTAACTCACGCGACTTCAGGATGTAAGGGTTCTGGGAGATATGGGGGAGCTCTTGAAGCAGGGGAAGCAATGTAGAGACGTGCCATGGCGCGTCTTGAAGCAGGGGAAGCAATGTAGAGACGTGCCATGGCGCGTCTGGAAGCAGGGGGAGGATGAACAATTGTACTATCTATCATTGTTACTTGAGATCCTAACTCAAAATCATCAAAACTCCTCCGCTGCGGGAAACTCCGTGTCCCTTCGCTTCGCTTATCGGGCAAGCTTCAGACCGGGGAGGAACGCACGGCAGCGGTTTTAACCGCTTGTATCTCTTAACTATGATGAGGGTCGTTGATGTATCTTTGAATAGTTGCTGCACTGACGTTGCCTGCGGTTGAAAAGAAGTAACTATTTGTCCACAAAGAGGGGAGTTTTTTGAGTTCTGGAAACTACTTCCTGAGATAGTTGGCACTCCGTCCTTTGAAGGCTTTTGCTACTTGGTAAATCGCATCTGTTGGATGAATCTCAACAAACAAGTGAATATGAGCTGGCGCGACTTCAAGCGCTCTAATGTGCCAACCTTTTTCTGTGGCTAATTCGCTGAATATCTCAAATATTCTATCACGAATCTTGGATGGTAGCACTTTCTTTCGTCGCTTAGGTATCCAGACCAGGTGAACCACGCACAATCCGATAGCGTGGTTGTAGTGCCTGTACTCGTATGAATTTTTTCGCATTTATTTCCTGATTGACTGTTGTTACCATTGTCGATGAAAATAGAGACAGCAACAACCAAGCCAAATTATGGCTAAAAACAAAAAGCCTAGGGGTGTACAGCAAATGCTGTTACATCCCGACAAAGAAACAAAAGCCATTTTGGAGTACCTGTGCGAACAGTCAGGGAAACTCTACAACATGGGTGTGTACTTTGCCCGTCAGACATTTTTCAAGACCAGCAAACTCTTGACTGGAAAGTTTGACTTGATTTACGAGCAAAGCGTAGGAAAGAGTCAAATCGCCCAGTCTCTACCTTCAACACCAGCACAGCAAACACTACTAAGTGTCGAGTACAGCGTTCAAATCCTACAAAGGGTTGCGTCAGGTTTGGCTCAAAGGAAAATTGCCGAATAAACCCAAACCACCCAGCTACCTGAAAGGGTCAAAGCTGTTCAAGGTGGCTTATCCCAATTCAGGGGGACAGAAGCCCAAGCTAGTTGGCGGTCAACTTCAGTTCTCACTGGGCTTGAGTGTTAAGCGCTGGTTCGGAATTGACAGCTTCAAGCTACCCGCTCCAAGTAACCTTGATATTACCAAAGTCAAAGAATGGACTATTTTGCCTAAAAACGGTGTCTTCTACCTAGAAGCTTCCTACGAACAACAAGAGCAGGAGACGTTCGTAGGGATGGACGACCAAGCATTAGCAATTGACCTGGGTACAGCCGATAATCTAGCTGCTTGTGTTGACACCTTGGGCAACTCCTTCCTGATTGATGCCCGTGCTATGAAAGCCTTTAACCAATACTGGAATAAGCAGGTATCTACCACAAAGGAAGGAAAGCCGCAAGGATACTGGGATGCCTTTCTTGACCGAGTGACCCGTAAACGCAATCACCGCATGAGAGATGGTATCAACAAAGCCGCAAGCTTAATTATCAATCACTGCCTTAAATACGGCATAAGCACGATTGTTCTGGGGTGGAACGAAGGGTTTAAAGAAAACGCCAATATGGGTAGGTTGAACAACCAAAAATTTGTTCAAATGCCCTTGGGTAAGTTTAAAGACCGATTGCAGCAATTGTGTGAGATTTACGGCATTCGCTTAGAAGTAACAGAAGAAGCTTACACGAGTAAAGCCAGCTACCTAGATGGAGACTCCCTACCTAAGTTTGGTAAAAAACCAGACAGTTGGAAAGCATCAGGAAGACGAATAAAGCGCGGTTTGTATCGTAGTAGCGATGGTTCAATTGTAAATGCCGACTTGAATGGCAGTGCTAATATTTTAAGAAAAGTAGCCAGAAAGTTAGGTATTGACCTAAACCGACTGGGTAGACGGTGTTTGACGACCGTAGCGAGAGTGAGATTGTGGGCTTTGCCGCAGTCTACTCTGTCAGCAGAATCCCCGTGTCTTTAGACCAGGGAGTGTCAAGTCCGACTAACGAAGCGAAGGATGAGTCGGGGCGGGTTTAGTTCAGGTAGTGGCTTTATCGGGAACGTTATCAGTAAAACCCGCCCCTACAGACTCAAAACTCATTGATCACCCGTTGTGCCGATGGGGTAGGAACTCTGCTAAAACCATTTAGGAGTCTACTCATAATGCAAAACAATGCTTGTAACTCGTCAAATCAAAAGTGTTTATACTGATGGAGCCTGTACTGGCAATCCAGGTCCGGGTGGCTGGGGTACGGTTGTGTATTTTACCGATGGTTCTGTCCATGAAATAGGGGGGGCGACGACAAAAACCACCAATAACCGGATGGAACTCTTGGCAGCGATTGAAGCCCTGATGCTGCTTCAGAGATCGGGAAACACTCACCCGATTACCCTCTACACGGATAGTGAATACGTCAAGAACGGCATTACTAAATGGATTAAGGGCTGGAAAAACAAAGGCTGGAAAACCTCTCAGGGAAAAGCCGTTTTAAATCAAGATTTATGGGAAAAACTAGATGCGGTCAATTCTTCCCTCGTCACTTGGCAACATGTACGGGGACACAGTGGTAATCAAGGCAATGAGCGTTGTGATCAAATTGCTAATGCTTTTGCCCACGGTAAATCTCCAAGATTAACACAACTGTCGGACTTTGGTAATTCCAGCACCCCTACCCAGAAGACACCCGTAACAGGGGTATCAGATGAAAAGACCACTTTTGAGGTAGTTTACAAAGATGTACCACAGGTCCTTCCTACCTCTGAAAAACCGATGATAGATGTACCGGATTCACCAAACAGTTCCAATGACGAGTTACCCCGCGAAGTTAGAGTTGCTCAACTGGGAAACTTAATCGAAACCCTACGCATTGCTGATGAAATCGCTAGTGAGGGCTATCTAATTAGTAGTTCCGAACTAGCCGATTTAATGGATATCAATGCCAGTGCAGTCACCAGTCGGGGAGATCATTGGCCCTGGCGCAACTGGATTGTCTCGCGAGTGCGGCGTGAAGGCAATCAGATTCTCTGGCAGTTAGAACGGGTAGACCAAGTTAGATCGGGTGATGAAGAGTAATTAGGGATTGGGGACGTTTTGACCTTCACTTCGCCCATAGGGCATAGCGCGTGAGTTTTGAGCCTGTAGGGGGCTCTTTTGACGATTATCGTTTCTGACCTCACAAGGGATGCGACTCGCGCCCGCCCCGACTCCCTCATCTCCCTCATTTACTCCATCTTCCCATTCCTAACTCCCATAAATCCGCCCCCGCCACTGTTTTGGTCTTTGCCTAGCGGATAGGAAAATCCGCAGCACCGCTAAGGGGTCAGCCAAAGGAGAGAGCCAGAATAGCCAAGATGCGGGGGATGAGGATGGAGTGAAATCATAAGAACGAGCGATCGCGCCAACTAATGCCCAGCGCATTACCAGTAACCCTAGATTTAACCCTAGGACACTCATGAGGACGGGTGAAGATATACCCAGGCTCAAACTCACCAAAGCCACTAAAGAGGCAGGTAGAGGCAACGCCTGAGTACTCAGCAGCAGCCATACATCACTCCAGAGTTGACCCGGACTAGAAGCATCCTTTAAATCGAGCGATCGCCCCCACTCCCGCCAGGTAGCCCAAGCGCCCTCATACATACGAACTTTGAGCACGTTAGCACCATCCAAAAACCCCACCTTAAATCCCTGTTTGGCGGCATATCGCGCTAGGGTCACATCATCACAAAATGAACCCTTGGCGCTGCTATAACCATCGAGTTGAGTTAAAACCTGTCGGCGACATAAAAAACACTGCCCATTTGCCATCACCCGTTCGGCGGGATTGCTAGTGATACCTGTCGGACCAAATCGATAGACTAACGTCATCAGCAGCGCCGGTTGTAGCCACCATTCCCCCGGATACTGGAGAATAAATCTCGGTGATAGAGACACCAGGTCAAACCCTAAGGTTTCAGCGATATGAATTAACCCCGCCACTAATCCAGGTTGGGGTTGGGTATCCGCATCTATACCCAAAATCCACTGACTATCGGGACAACTGTGCAAATAGCCCTGATGTAATGCCCAAGGACGTCCTACCCAATCCGGTGGCAATGGGTCATCGGTCATCAGCCGAAATCGCGGATCTTTGATTTGGGCATCTTTGACTAACTCCGGTGTGCCATCGGTGGAGTGAGAATCCACCACAATAATTTCGCGTACTTCGTAACTCTGCTGACTTAAGCCTGTTAGACAAGGATTGAGCCGTTCTCGTTCATTGAGTGTAGGCACCACCACACTCACCGCCCCCAACTGATCGGGGGTAGGGAGCTTGGCTTCTACGGGAGGACGACGCCCTGGACCTTTGAGCAGGCGTGAGAGCAGGATTAAAGTAGCGGGGATCTGGATCAGTAATAGGATGAGGGCAAATATCATTTAAGCAGATGGGCCGAGGTGTGGAGGGGTAGGGAGAGCCTGATTACTTAGGTGAAACTCCCATAGATGCTACAGGCACTTTCTCCTCTGGAGTGCGATCGCGTAGTGATTGTTCAACGGTATTCGGTGTCGGTGCAGCCGTTGCCATCCGCCACAATACCACGGCGGGAACAACACCTAACAGAATGCCTAAGCCGATAGGTATCCATATTTGGGCACCGATACTCATCACAGCCGCAAAAACAAAGTTGCTCAGATAAACGGCTAAGGGTAATCCCAATTGGCTTCTAGACAATGCCATTGGCGTTTTCTGCCAAAATAGAGTCGCGACCGTCATAAATACAGCACCTGTTCCCAACCAGCCAGCAAAATTCTGATACGGCATCCCAAAAAATGCACCCGGTTGCTCCCATAACCAGAAGGGGACAGCGGCTTGGCTCATCGCGGGGTCAAGTACGAAGTCCCAAGAGGTGAGTAAGACAGCACCAATCGCGATCGCACCGAAGTGACGCAACCAACTGACTGACTTGTTTGTCGCTACTCTAGCCTCTAACCCCACACGAGCCAATAGATACGACACCAATCCTACATAAAACCAGGATAAGGGAATCGTAAACGGGACAAGACCGGCGATTTTATAGCCTAAGCCATTTAAGTAACCATAGTGTCCAAAGGGGAAACCTGTACTCGTTCCCAGGAGTTCACTTGCCAAGGAAATGACAATAGCCGGCACCATGAACGTTAACCATTGCCACAGTCCCAGAGTTCGGTAGGCATAAATCGCGACAGCTACTGCCCCCAAAATAATATAGACCACTCCACCCCCAGCCATTGACCATTGAAAAAAGGTTTTTCCCTGTGGTGGTAAGCTGAGAATCCATTCCGGGTGAGGCAAAACCAGCAGTAAACCTGCCAGTCCAAATGCCATAGCCCCAATATGACCTATCAACGAAAAGCGCTCAATTTTGATCAGTTGCTTCATGAGAAACTCCTAAAATGGTGAAAACCCCCAACTTGTCTTAGCGGCAAGACACAGCATTCCGATTCACATGCAGCAAGGCAATAGTGGTTTGCGGGTATACAAGCAGCAATGATTAATAGTTTACAAATGTTTACGAAAAAAGTCCCTAGTACCCCTGTGTGAATGATCAGGGTGAGGGGTTGAAATCCGTTGTGCCGATACAGCGCCAGGGTATCTTTATTATGGATATAGACTTCTAGTAACCAGGTGCGGGCTTCCCAGATGGTCTCGAAGCAATGGCGCAATAGTGCGGTGCCCGTTTGGAGTTTGGCGGGTTTATTAGTTGATCGAGAAGACTGATCAGGAGTAACTAACACCTGTTCCACGCGCCAAGTACTGCGAGTCCGATTAAAGGGCGAGACTTTAATTAATCCCCGCAACCGCTGAAATTGTTCAGCCACATA
>NZ_JAVJZI010000036.1:0-17132 GCF_040223135.1 Coleofasciculus sp. G3-WIS-01 | reverse complement strand
GAAAGCTTTAAATTATGTAGATTTCGGCATTTTTGAGTATAAATACTGACTATATTTTTTAATATTCCGCCAAACTTGCCCAAAAACGCCCATTAGATTCCTGCGGGTAGGGGCGCACCGACGTGCATTGGTGTCAACTTAAGCGCTAAAAGCAGGGGAAGCAGGGGGAGCAGGGGGAGCAGAGGGAGCAGAGGGAGCAGGGGAAGCAGAGGGAGCAGAGGGAGCAGGGGAAGCAGGGGGAGCAGGGGGAGCAGAGGGAGCAGGGGAAGTAGGGGAAGCAGAGGGAGCAGAGGGAGCAGAGGGAGCAGAGGGAGCAGGGGGAGCAGAGGGAGCAGGGGAAGTAGGGGAAGCAGAGGGAGCAAGCAACACGCCCCAGTTTGTATCGAACTGCTCGAAACAATAATTGGCAAGGGTTGTAGCTTAAGTTGACACGGATGGGCACTGCCGTGCCCTCTACCGCTGAACCGATGTCTAGAACCCCCCCGTCGTGGGAAACCCTCGGCGCTGTAGAACTTCCTGCGCCTCTTGCCCTGGCGTGTAGTTGTAGCCAAAAGCACCACGTTCTGAGTCATCCAGAATCTGAGGCGTGAGCAATACAATCACCTCTTGGCGTTGATTTACCCGATTTGTACTTCTGAACAACGCTCCCAGAATCGGCAAATCGCCTAGAATTGGCACTTTACTGACTGTTGTGCGATCGCTCTCTTGAATAATGCCTGTCAGGATTAGAGTTTGCCCGTCGCGGAGGCGAATCTGACCCGAATTAAGCTCACGCACGTTCAGAAGCGCAATTTGATTGACATTTTCTCCGACGCTGAGATCTTGTGTGCCACCAATAGACGTGACGCGAGGATTGACGTTTAGGGTGATAAATCCATTATCGTCAATGCGCTCAACGGTGATTCCCAGTTGTAAACCGGCTTCCCGAATTTCCGCCGTTGTCGTCACCGTTGTCAAGCCATCACTAGTTTCTCTTGTCTGCTCAATATTTCCCACAACTTCTTGTGTCAGGTTAACACCTGCCGTCTGTCCTTCTTGAATTAACAGGGTAGGATCAGTCAAAATCTTGGCATTTCTGCTCGTAATTTGAGCTTGCAATTGGGCTAAGAAATTTTTGGGAAACTGGAACAAGGAGGGTAAAGCCGAGGTTATTTCTGCACGAGTCCCTCGTTCGAAGGTCGTAGTTTGAGTTGGAGAAGTTCCTGGAGTTCCTGGAATTGCTGGAGTTCCTTGAATAAATTGAAATGTACCATCTGGGAGTTGAATAATCCTATCAGGAACTGCTGGAGTTCCTGGAGTTGGAGGAGTTCCTGGAGTTATGGTAGTCTGGACGACATTCGGTTCTGGGAGAGTAATTTCTGTAATGCCTCCAGTGAAGGGATCTGTTGAAATCCCAGCCACACCCCGAAAGAATCCTACATCATCACCTTGCTCTACATCAAATCTAAACTCAGGAGTTACAGCATCATTCAGAATCCTAATGGTATCGATTCCAGTTCCTGGAATGGTTTGTGTAGTCTCGCCTGGAACCAAAAACGTATTGGCTCCAGCAAAGGGATTTGGAATAACTGTTTGAGCGGTAGGACTTGCTATAGCTTGTACATCAGTTGGAGGTCTAAACTCACCATAATTAAAGACTGCAGCCCCATCATCGACTACAAAAAAGCCATCACCGACACCGAAGGAAAAGCTGGCGTTAAAGGCATCTTCTCCGAATAAGTTAACGTCGATAATCTTGACATTAATTGCCACCTGACGACGCCGCAGATCTAACTGCGTCAGGTAAGCCGAAGCCAGTTCAATGTGGCGGGGTTCACCCACCAGGGTAATTGAATTCAATCGCTCATCGGTTGAAACCGCTAATCCCCTCAGCAACAAGGCACCCGTTGCTTCCCCTGGCTGATTGACGGTGAGGGGTCTCAACTCGGCGGGTTGTTCGGTTTCCCGAATCACGGCTCCTGTTTCTTGATTGAATTCTCGTTCAATCGGGATAACCACCTGTTGCACTTCTGCCCCTTGGGTTGCTAGGAAGGCAGAGGCGCTGGAAACGCTAACTTGATTTAACCGTAAAGTGCGACTAATCACATTACGTGCCGCTTGGGGCAGGCGAGTCCCCACAAATATAGTACGTCCCCGACGGTTTGCCTGGAGTCCAGAAAGCTGAAGAACGTAGTTAAACACATCTTGAACGGGTTCATTCTCCAAATCCAGGGAAATTGTCTCCTGAGCCGCCGCTTCTGCCTCACCACCGCCTCCTCCAGCAAAGGCAAGGTTCAACCCAGCCGATCGCGCCAAGAGTGCCAATACTTCTCGGACAGGGGCTTCTCGCAAGGACAGGCGAGGTACTACAGCCGCTGTTCCCAAGTCAATCTCGCTGGCGGCGGCATTCAGATTAGAAACCGCAATATCCCCCACAGGTGGCGCAACAGCCCTAGGTAAGAATGGGGGCGCTGGAGCAACCGGTTGAACTGTCCCCGCAGGTGCAGCCGGAACCCCATCAATGGTAATTGTCGGATTGGGAACTAAAACATCGGGTGAAGGGGCTGGAACCAGAGGAGTGGGAGTGGGTTGGACTTGGGTGGGTTGGGGAGATTCTGGTGTCGGGGTTTGGGCAATAACTGGGGGTGAATTGAAACGCGGGGATTGGGAACCTCGAGTGGCGGGAGATGAAAAGTCTGAGTTGGATCGAGTTATCGCTGGATTGGGTAGAGTGGGAACAGTTGCTCCTGATTCTCTTGGTGGCGGAGCAACCGGAATAGAAATGCTCTGTTGATTTTCTGGTGCTGGATTAAAATTTAAATTCGCTGGAGCGGTAATCTCAGGTTGAGTGCCAATAGGACTCGTTGCCACATTAATCGTCTCTCTCCCCTGGGTTCGTGCACCTGCGCTTCCTGGCTGGGGAATACTCACATTGTCTCGAATCCTGGCGCTATTTGTTTGAGTAGAGGAGGGTAGCGTTGGTGAATTAATGGATACTGACTCCCCAGAGGGCGAGGAAACCGGAATCGACAAGGCGGCTTGATTGCTGGGAGCAGGGCTAATTCCTAGGGTAATTGCCTGAGTTTCTTGCTGGAGAATTTGACCCTCCGGTGAACTTTGGGTCCCACTCACGGTTACCCGAATGCTGTTAGGATCGATTTGACTCACCGTAACGGCTGTAATACCGGGCATAGGGTTGTCTTGGCGAAAGCTATTGCCTTCGCTCAAATTCAACCGAGCATTGACGATATCAGCCACCCAATCCTTACCCCGGTTTATCGGGAAAACTTGGGGGCGCAGATCCCCGGCTTGGGTTTCCAGTATCACTTCTAAGGTACTGCCTCTGGGATTGAGCCGTACTGCAGTGACTTGAGCCGTCGCCGCCCAGACGGGTTCTGTTATCGATAGGGAGACGGCAGTCGCGATCGCGATTCCACTCAACAGTTGATCCTGTCTCACAATTCACTCCTCACTCATGACCTCTAAACCACCTTAATCCTAAGATGCTAGGGTTGACACTCCTCAGCCTAAAGGCATGAGGATTCTTCTTTCATCGAGCGCTCTTACTATGAAACAGGGGTCCTATTTCATACCAGAGGAGCATCTCTGGAAGAAGCGTTTTGCTCCATTGCCGAAGCTAGTTACGATATGCCCTACCGTACTATTGAAAACAAGAAAAATGTGTTTTCTGGTACTTGGTGCTTAGACTTTTTACCTGTACAAGCATTCCTGTACAGAACCCTCTAAGGCTAGTTTTCAAGGTGCGATGCCTCTCGGACCCAGGTTTTTATAGAGGTTAAACACCCTTTCCTCTGGCGTTAATTTTAACACAAAGTCGTCCTAGAAGAAAGAGGCTTTAGATCCAATTTTTCGGTAAATTAATTAAGCTGGGTTCAGAATTTCTTCCCAGACGTGCCATGGCACGTCTCTACACCTCCTGCACCCCTACACCCAGACGTTCCACGCCTTACGTCTCTACATTACTGGGCAGGTTCTGGGGCTGCTGCTGCTTCCTGCTTTTGTTCCTCACTCAAGGGCATCAACACATCCAGTCTATAGTTTGTTTTCAGAGTCGGTTTAGCATCGGGGATGATTTCTTCGTCTTTCTTTACAATAGGTATCACTGTACCTTTGTCATCGACCAACAGCCCTTGCGGTGTACTGATCTCTGTCGCCAAATCTTTCACAACGACTAAGGTTTGCAGTCGCTCAATACTGCGTAAAACTGACTGAATTTCGTTAAAGCTGCCCTCCATTTCTAAATTAAAGCTTTTGCGTTTGAGTTTACCGTTAACAGCTGCTCCCAGGGAACCATCGGTAACGATATCACTTTCTTCTTCGTTTATCTCGACAGGTTCATAACTCGTCAATTCTCCGTCTATGGTTTTAAAAAATCCATTCACATCCAACAGCAAGGTATCTATCGATTGTTCATTGGCAAATAAACTTAACACCTTTTGGTTTTGCTGCTTTGCCTGAGCCAATTCTAATTGTTTCTGTTGAATTTGCTGCTGGATCTCTTGAGGATCTTGGCGCTGACTCTCCTTTTCTTGGCGCTGAGTTTTTAACGTGTTGTATTCTTCAAAAACGGGCTGCACAACATTCATCGCCAAGTAAGCTGCTCCCAAAATTCCTAAGACAGCGAAGATAATTCCCGAAACTTTTGGCGTGAAGGTAATCCCAAATGCGGTGGGATAACTTGGCGATTCCTCCTGCTCTTCAACGGGGATAAAATCTGGATCAGCATAAGTCATAGTTACATCACTCCGTAGTTGTCTCAGTTGGGCTTGGGCTTGGGCTTGGGCTTGGGGCTGGGGTGGCTGTCTCCGTTGCCTGATTCTGCTTAATCTGCTGTAAGGCTTTGAGCCGAGCCACTAATCCCACCGCTCCTTTGCGGTCAATTTCGCGCAATAGTTCAGAGGCTGGGACATTTGTCAAGCTAGTTTGAACGGTATAGCTGACTACTTTGGGTAACTCGTAGGTAATCTCAGCAGCATTTTGGTTATCTTCCTTTTCTGGTACTTCTAACTGAGCGGGGTTCTCCTCCAGTTGAGCGCTAACGATACGAGTTTTTTCATCTTGAAAGAAGGGAGATTGTTTTAGCGTCAGCAGAAAGTTGTTCACATCATCAAATGTCTTGGCTACGCCAGAAATCTCTAAGTTCATCGTGGGTAGGGGCGTGTTACCCTCAGTCCCCGCAGCCCCCTCAGCCAATTCGGTTTCCGTTTGCTCAATCGTTTGAATTTGTACATCGGTGGGGACGCGATCGCGAACATCCTGTAAAATAGCTGACCAGGGCTTAATTTGATTAAACACCGTTGCCAGCGCCTCAGTTTCCTCTCTAGCCCCTTGGATTTGAGTATTAAGCGTAGCTATTTTATCTTTTTCCGCTTGCAAGCTTGCCAATTCGGCGTCGATTTCAGCAATTTCAGCGGTTAACTTGGCATTTTCCTGAGTCAGCCAAAACCAACCAGCACCTACTAACCCAGGCAGAAGTAACCCAACAATCACACCCAGAATCAGCGGCGTCATTTCCCCCATTTGAATTTGTTTTTTGGCTTTAGGGGACTCTGAGCCTTTATCGGCTTGGCGATAATCGGGTCTATCGTTAAGAAAATTAATATCGAGACTATACATTAGGGTTAAACCTCCCGCAATCCTAATCCTAGTACCGTTCCCAATCCGGGTCGTTGTACTGGGGGAACATCTTGCTCCATCTCTAAGGATAGTGCCGCAATCGGATCAACCTGAGTAGTGGGCAAGCTTAATCGTTGGGTAAAAAATTCATCCAGTTGCCCAATTCCGCCGCCGGGTCCGGCTAAGAGGAGTTGAGCCACTTCTAGATTTTCACTCTGATTTAAATAAAAGTCGATGGAACGACGCAATTCATCGGCTAGTTCGCCTAAAACTCTCAGCAGGGCTGCCATTCCCGGATTAATTCCCGTGGCGCCTGTGCGAATGCCATCCACGGGGGTGTTGGGTATAGTCATTCCTTGCAAGAGTTCTGTGTTTCTAGATGTCGGTAAATTCATCGCTCGCGACAAGGCACTCTGGAGTTGGAACGTGCCAATGGGAACGGTGCGGGAAAACTGGGGTACGCCATCGACAATAATGGCAATTTCAGTACTATCAAATTCTATATCCACTAATACTGCCGCTTCTTGGGGAGCAAATTGTCGTAGTTGCTCGCGAATGGTGCGAATCAGGGCAAAACTATTGATTTCTAGCACATCGACTTTTAACCCCACCAGTTGGAAGGTATCCAGATAGGTGTCAGTCACCTCCCGGCGCGTTGCCACTAGCAAGACTTGTACTTTTTCAATCCCATCTTCGTCCATGAAGAAGCCCAGTTTTTGGTAATCTAGGTCTACTTCTTCGCGAGGATAGGGTAAGTATAGACCCGCTTCATGGTTAAGCACCATATCTCGCAGTTCAGTATCATCAAGTTCGGCGGGAATGGGAATAATCCGGATCACCGCTTCCCGCATGGGGACAGCCGTGGCGACTTGCTCAACTTTGAGTTTATGCTCGGCGAGAATTTCAGTCACCAGTTCAGCTAAACTGGCGGCATCGATAATTTTCCCCCCGTCAAACAATCCTTCGGGGACTTCGTGGGTGTGAAGGCTTACCAGCTTGTAGCCCTGCCCTTGCTTACGCAGTTGGGCGATACTAATACGTTCTGGTGCTAATTCTATCCCGATACCTTTCTTGCCCTTAGAAAATAGATCTTGGAAACGGTTAAACATAGCTCAGGTGGGGACTGGTGTCAAAATTATAAGGCTAAACTGGCTTAAGCGTTGATTGTTCATGTTCTGGCGAGACGCCAAGCCAGCTACATCGTTGGCGGCTAACTGGCGGGAATAGTTCTGCCGTTATGGTTAGCAGGCGTTCCTTTATCTAAGTATATCAACAGTTTGAGGTTTTCTTAATGGATGGGTGGGATCTATTTAGATGAAGCGTACCGTTTCCATACCCGTCAATTTACCCCATAAAAGATTTCTACCCCTCATGGGGTTTTGTGCTGACATTTTTAATCAGCACATTGATTGGGCATTGAAGGAACAGACCTACAACAAAAACAAAGCTCACAAAGCTCTGTATGCCGACTTAAGATTGCAATATCCCGATGTGCCATCAGCGTTGCTGCAAACTATTCGGGATAATGCAATGGAGGCAGTTAAAGCAACCAAATTTAAGCGGCATCCCCAGAAAAAACCGACATCAGGGCTCGTCGCCAGCTCCAACAAAAAGGCACTCGTAGCGCCAAGGGTCGTTTAAAAGCGATGTCAGGACGCGAGAAGCGGTTCATGAAGGACACGAATCATTGTGTAAGCAAGAAGCTAGCCAACCAGCCAGGTGTAGCAGTCTTTGTAGTTGAAGACTTGTCCAGTATTCGTACTCAACGACGGGGCAAGAAGATGAATAAATGGCTGGGAAGCTGGGCATTCTATCAGCAAGAGCAGTTTTTGACTTATAAGGCAGAAGCATTGGGTAAGCGAGTAGTTCATCAAGACCCTCGCTACACCTCGCAAAAGTGCAATGCCTGCAAGCATATCAAGGGGACAAATCGCAATAAATCACGCTTCTGCTGCAAGAACTGCGGTCATCGAAATCACGCTGACCTTAATGCTGCTAAGAATGTTCGCGATGACTATATTCTCTCTTTTACCGTTGGTTAACCCTTCAGGGGACTCAAGAGCAGGTGTCAGTCAATGCACCGTATGTTTCGGGCGAGAGCAATCTCGCCTAGTTACAAGCCCCATCCCCCCTTGCCCCCCTTTGAAAGGGGAGTATAAAGGGAGCGAGGATTTTTGCCTCTGGATATTCATGAAAAAAGTCAATATTTTCTGTATGAAGTGCTGGATGACATTTTCGCAGACTAATTCATAATGATTTCCCAGCTATTTAACTAAGCCAATCCAGGTAAAGGATAACATCGCCAATTGAGACTGAGATAGACGAATAGCGCCATTGCTCCTCTTTATCGTTCAGGAAGCAGGTATAGATACTTAGGCAAAAAGACAGAACCGATGGCTTAACAAAGTTTAATATTTTCCTTCAAACCTTTAGCCCTAAATACCAGGTTGCTGGCGGTAAATCACTGGATTTTAGTATAGCAGATAACAAAAATCCGACAATTTACTCACGGCTAGTAAAGAATTGAAAACTAAGGCGGCTGAAGACTTACGAAGTAAGCAAATAAAGCGTAGTATGCCTTAGTAATAGAGCGAATTATCCTGCGTAGCGTTCAATTCAATAACTATGTCGATTACCAGTTCCTTATCAGACTTTTCGATACCAGAAATTTTCCAGTTTCTAGAGAAAGGACAGAAAACTGGAGTGTTGACGCTAGGAGCATTGCCAGAAGCTCCAACACCACTCAATGAAATTCATTACATTTGGGTTTACAAAGGGCGTATTGTGGCGGCGGCACACCAATTAGATCATCAAGGTTTAGTGAAACTGATTGCTGAACAGATGGGAGTGAGCCAGCGTGTGGTGACTAAACTTGTACAGCTATGTCCGACTGATAAACCCTTGGGGTTGAGCCTCAAACATCATGGAATCTTGTCCATCGAACATTTAAAGCAACTCTTCCAGAGTCAGGTATTGCAGCGAGTGTGTGCTTTATTTGAACTCAAAGAAGGTCAGTTTAAATTCATCCCAAACGCCCCCATACCCACCAAAGAAATGACGGGATTGAGCATATCAGCGACGGAAGCAACCTTAAGAGGGTTGCGATTGCTAAAAAATTGGGATAATCTCAGCGATAGACTACCCGATCCAAATTCAGGGTTAGCCAGTATCCTGGCGGGTAGCCCTCCTTATCGCCTATATCCTTTAGAGGAGCAAGTATGGGAACGGGCGCAAGGAACAGTTTCGTTGTCTGCGATAGCCAAAGAACTGAATGTCCCCGTTGAACAAGTGCAGCATGTAGCATTTACCCTGATGACGGTGGGTTTAGTTGAGGAAGTTCCTCTGTTAGCGGGTATTTTGCCAACTCAAGAAATTGAGCCTTTACCCACTCAGTTACCTGAAGCCTCAGAGAAACACGGGATTACGCCTTCACTCCTGCACAACTTAGTCGGTTTCTTGCGGAGTAAAGCAGGTAATCGTCAAGAGCGACATTGGAATTATGTTTCCACTCATTCATCTCCCACTTCATTACCCTTCCTCAAAAAAGAAAAAGAAACGATTAAATGCTAACCGCTTAATTTTAAGATTGAACATCAAGGTTGGTAACGATTTGATCGAAATATTTAGAAAACTACAACCAGTAGTGATGCTCAATCAGGGTTACTTGCTCGCTTTACAGTGTCTTTTCCCTATTCTTTTGCCATATTTTCTTGCCGAGCGGTCAGTGATATGTCCTCTCCATGATCGACCATTTTCCAAATAGAATGAAATAAAGTGATTGGACAAATATTAACTCTCGATAACCGATGATATTCTTCCATGGATGGGGGTTTAAATTTCCATTGGAATCCTTTATACTGTGTTTCCACCTTCAGAACAATTCCTTCCTGTCGATAGAATCCCATCTGGGGATTATTCTCCTTTTCTTGATTTAGGATACAATTATTTACATAAATAATCACCATTCAAAGATTGATACCCTTGCTACGTCCCTCTGCTTATCTACTCATTGCTCATGGAAGTCGAGATCCACGTCCTCAGCGAGGATTAGAGGAATTGGCACAGTTATTACACAAACAGTTAGTGAGTCAAGGTAAGGGAAGGGGAGCCTTAATGATTCGCGTCGGAACTGCCACGTTAGAACTAGCACCTCTACCCTTACATGAACAAATTTTTCAATTTGCCACCCAAGTTATAGGAACTGACTGCCAGCAAATCCAAGCTTTACCCTTGTTTCTCCTACCGGGGGTACATGTGATGGAGGATATCCCCCAAGAAGTCGCGATCGCACAACAACGGTTAGGGGAAAAAATCATCATCAACCAGCAACCTCATATCGGTGTGCATCCCCGTTTAGGACAGCTACTGGTGAATCAACAGCCAGCCCTAAATGCCCCGATTAAAATTCTAGTCTCTCATGGCACACGCCGTCCGGGTGGTAACCAGCCAGTCGCCGCCTTAGCCGAGCAATTAGGCGCGATCGACGCTTATTGGTCAATCGAACCAACCCTCAGTCAACGAGTTGCTACCTTAGGGTCGGCTGGGTATCAGCATATCGCCATCGTGCCTTATTTTCTGTTTACTGGCTCAATTACCGACGCGATCGCGCAATCCGTCGTTGAGTTACAACAGCAATACCCTCAACTCCAACTCGAGTTCGGTGAACCTCTGTGCGCCACTCCTGAGTTAGCTGAATTAATCCTAGATTTAATCGAATCCTGAACAATCAAATCTGCGGTATTTACCCCTAACCAGCAGATTACACTGAAAATGACCCCGGACGGATGCTTTAGGGCGATAAACCAGGTGCTAGGCTACCATGATCGATCAGGTTTTCAATAATCGTTATCGCGTTGTCAAGATTTTAGGCTCAGGTGTCTCAGGATTAATTTACCTAGCCGCCGATACTCGCCATTCCGATTGCCCGGTTTGCGTAATTCGACAACTCAAGTTACCCACGAAAAATCCTCAGGCACTTGAACGCCTGCAATTTCTCTTAACTCATAAATCAGAAACCCTGGAACGGCTGGCACAAACCAACCAAAATCCAGAAATATTAAACTATTTTGTCGAAAACCGAAAATTTTATCTGGTCGAAGAATTTATTCCTGATCATCCCTTAAGTACCTTTAAAAAATCCGGTCAACAGCCCAAAGAAGATCAGGGATTAATCCGGTTTCAAGAAATGCTAACCTTGGCGGTTAAGCCACCTGAACCAGAGGTAGAACCCTCTCTAGTTTCTACCTCTGCCCAAACGTCCATTGCTGATTCTGAGGATTTGGAAATATTTACTGGAAGGCAATTACCAAAATCTCTTAATAAATCCAGATTTAAGCAATGGCGTTGGCTCATTTGGGTGGGAGGAATAAGTTTGATAATTGGGGTTGGATTAATTTTGCTGCTAAGAGAAGATCCTAACGGGACAAAAGCGCAAGATTTTTTGAATCAAGGGGTTGACCAACTAAAAAGTGGTAATGTGCAGGGCGCGATTGAGGCGTTTGATGAGTCGATTCGGCTCAATCCTAACAACCCATTAGCTTACGGGAATCGGGGAATGGCTTACGATGAGTTGGGAGTACATCAAGCTGCTATTCAAGATTACAGTAAATTGATTGAGCTTGATCCGAGTAATGTAGACGCTTACTATCAGCGAGGGCTAGCCCGTTACGATTTAGAAGATTGGCAAGGAGCTTTAGCAGATTTTACCGAATTAATTCAGCGAAAGTCCAATGAGGCTCAAGTGTACTACCATCGAGGAATTACCAACTACCAACTGAACCAGTATAAAGCGGCGATTGAAGATCTTGATCAGGCAATTCAGCTCAATCCCAAAAATGCCCAAGCTTATGCGGCGCGAGGATTAGTGCGGGATGGGATGGGAAATAAGCAAGAAGCCATGGCAGACTATACTCAAGCTATTGAGTTAAATCCCAATAACGCCAAAGCGTATTACAATCGAGGCAGAACTCGATTTCATTTGGCAGATTATACCGGGGCTGTAGACGATTATACCCAAGCGATCGCGATTGACCCCACACATAGTATGGCTTACACAAATCGCTGTCCAGCACAGTTTAACCTAGGAAACTATCGAGACGCGATCGCGGATTGTACGGAGGCGATTAATCTGAATCCGAACAATCACATCGCTTACAACAATCGCTGTATTGCTCACTTAAATCTTAAAGACTATCAAAAAGCGCTCAAAGATTGCAGCCAATCGATTCGCATTGAACCCAGTTATGAAAATGCCTACATTAATCGTGGGGAAATTCGCCGCAAGTTAGGAGATAACCAAGGAGCGCTCGAAGATTACATCCAAGCCATTCGACTCAATCCCAACAACAGCGTCGCCTATACCAATCGCGCCCTTGTCCGCCGAGAGTTTGACGATAACCCCGGCGCTCTAGACGATTATACCGAAGCCATTCGACTTAATCCTAATAATGCCTTTGCTTATTCCGGTCGAGGATTAACCCATGCTGCACTAGGGAATACCATGGAAGCGATTAACGACTTAGAACAAGCCTCCAAGCTGCATCTCGACAACGGCAGAATTGATCAATATAATGAAGCGCAGCTTCAACTTAAGAAATTGCGCTAATCCCATGAATGAAGGTGAATAATCGATAAATAAGTTTGGGACAATTCACAAATTGACAATGGATAATGAACAATGGATAATGACCTCTCCTTAAAAGAAGAGGATTGAAATCAAGGAAAATCTTTTTAAATTTATTCGTAAACGAAGAGGTCTTAGACCCAATTAATCAATTGTCAATTATCAATTATTAATTATCCATTGATAAAAATTGCTCCTACCCCCTATTTGGCTCTGGGATTTCCAGATAACTTGCCTTGCTCTTGAGCAGCTTTAATGGCTCGCTTGAGGATTAACACTGCCATCTGAGATAGGGAGCGCTCTTCGGCGTTAGCCAGTTTTTGTAGCGCTGCCTTATCTTCTTCTTCTATGTAGAGAGTGACTGTAACTTTTGCCATAGTTTCATTATAAGCACTTTTGTGTGGATAGCACAAGTCTAGACAAAAAAATAAACCGCACATAATCGAGCAAAATTTGTGCCATTTTATGGGGAGTACGAGGGGACGGGGTGCAGGGGTGCACAGGGGCATGGGAAGATAATGGTATCGGGTTGATATTGTGCCGCCTAGCTAAATGCGACAATGGCTGGCTTTTAACTTGACCACTATTTTTCTCTCTTGAATACTATGACACCGAGTCTACTCTTTACCATCGCCAATCTATTTGTTTTACCTTTCTGGCTACTGATGATTCTGCTTCCCAACTGGGGGATTACCCGGAAAGTGATGGAATCCTATCTCCCGTTTGTCGCATTAGCGGGGTTGTACATCTACTTCTTCGCCAACAGTATTACAGCCGAATCTGCCCAAGCCTTATCCAATCCCCAACTTGCTGATATTGCCCGCTTCTTTGGGGACGAAATCATCGCCGCAGCGGGATGGACTCACTTTTTGGTATTGGATTTGTTTGTGGGGCGGTGGATTTATTGGCAAGGGCAGCAGACTGGGGTGTGGACAATTCATTCCCTGGTTCTTTGTTTATTTGCCGGACCAATTGGATTGCTGTCTCACATTTTGACGGCTGAGATTACCCAGAAATTCTCTGCGGGTTCTAAAACGGAATCGACTACTGCATCGACGCCGACTTCATAGATAAGTAGTCGGACATAAATAACCTTAACTGTGTTAGGTTTCCGGGAAATCTCCCATCGGTGCGCTTGGGAGCATGTCACTTTTGTCGGTTGAACCTTTGCAGCGTATGCTCCCACCTTCTTTTTGAGTAACCCAACGCCAGCGGGTTAGCCGGTTGGGTAACGCTGACACTCTACCCAACCTACAAGAATGTTTTGTGCTGTCCCTGACATGCTCCCGTGCGCTGGAGTGCGATCGCAGACTTTTACAAAACTTAATAAGCCTGCCGTTTACTTTTGTCCAACTCAAGAGAGAGATAGTCCCATTTTTATTTAATCGTGCCACAAATGAGGTGATGAACAGATGCGGGAAATGGGGCAATGAAGAGAAAAATAAGTACCTGGACATAAAGTCTTCTATCCTCCTAAAGGGGTAAAAAATATTTATTATTAAGCTAATAAGTTTGTAAATTATTGCATATTCCCTTTTTATACACAACTCAAGTTAGATTATTTCTGCCAAAGATTAAGATTAAATAAAAATAGTACACCGCAAAGGAACTACTCAAACTTCCTGAAACGCTGGCGGCAATGTAAGCATTTTGAGTTTTAAATTCCGCGCAGCGGTACAAGTTGATAATTTTTTATAAATCTGATGAAGGAGAAAAAAATGAACAGATATCTTATTCCGAGTCTGGCAATTGGGACATTAGTGTTTAGTGCGGGTCAAGCTCAAGCTGCCCAAGTGACGATTGACGATTTTGAAACGGGTTTTCAAACAGTCCAACTTGGGGGTAAAGGTATGACCTCTAGCTCAACGATGAATGGGCTTAACCAAATAATTGGTGGAGAGCGCGAAATAAAATTGACCGTAGAGGAGAGTGAATTTGGCACTAATCGGGGTGCGAGTGTCGATGTCCAAAATAGTCTGCTAACTGTGAGCAACGATGCTGGAATCGAAAGTGAGACAGTTATTACCTGGGATGGACCGGGCAAAAGTGGTCTGAATGCTGATCTGACTGGGGGAGGTATGAATGGGGTCTTCAGTTTGGATATTGTCAGTGTCGATTTGCAGGCACTGGTAACACTAGCCGTGACAGACAGTGGTGGTGATACAGCAAGCCTGAGTAAGGCGGCACTAAGTGAAGGAAGTACTGTGTTCAATTTCAATACATTTAACAATGCGATGGATACAGATTTCAGTGATGTAGAATCAATATCCTTGACGGTTGGAGGACCACAAGAGGTTGATTTTGCAGCAGATTCTCTTGTCACTACTGTCGCTCCCGTCCCCGAACCGCTGACTATTCTGGGTTCAGGTTTAGCTTTAGGATTTAGTGCCTTGTTTAAAACAAAGTATTCAAGAAAGCACCAAAAAGCCCAGCACAAGAATTAAGGCACAAATCATTTAAGTAACATACTGTTTTTGTTGTCCTCAAGTTCCCACATCTTCAACAGAGGTTTCCCTAGCGCCAAAAACCGCGATCGCAACTCCTGCCAATAGAACGGCTGCACCTATTAGCACAAAGCGTCCTGGGAGTTCCTGAAAAACGAGATACCCCAAAAAACTAGAGACAACAGGTTCCCATAAAATCGCTAGGGTAACCAGGATTGGAGAAATCCAGCGCACTGCCCAGTTAAAGCTAGTATGCCCAATTAATTGAGGCAAAACCGCCATGAGCAAACTATAAAAGTAAACTGCACTGGGATAACCCAGGTAGCCAACACCAAAGACTAACGGCAAGGGCAACAAAACCAGTGCACCAGTGCTGTAGGCAATGGTAATATAGCTGCCAATTCCCAAACCACGCTGCTGTGCTTCTCGACCTAACAATAAATACAAACTTGCCATCAACGCGCCAACCAAAGCCAGACTATTCCCCAAAGCGGGATTATGACTAACGCCCACAGTTTCTTGATCCCCTAATGCAATCAGCACACCTCCCATAAAAGCAATACCAATTCCCAGTAGGGTTAGCCGAGAGGGTTTTTCCTTAAACCACAGCCAAGATAGCAAAGCCACCCAGATTGGGTTGGTGGTGACTAAAGTCGTAGAAGCGGCAATTGACGTGAAGGATAGGGAAGTAGTCCAGGTGGCAAAATGTAGGGCAAGACAAATCCCAGCCCCCACAGCGTGAGGGAATGCACCAGGACTCAGTTGATTGGATCGTAGGTTTCCCCAAGCGGGTAATATTAATAAAGATGCCAAACTCAGGCGAGAAGCAGATAGAAAAAGACTAAATCCAACACCACTCAACCCAGCCGCCGTATTGGCTAAGCGAATAAAAATAGCGGCACTCGAAACCGCCAAGACGCCAGCGACTAAAACCAGTCCTACCTGCCACGATAACGGTTGCTTGGGCGTTTTCACAATTTCACTCTCCCTATTCATTCAACAACCCTAACCTAGCTATCGCTGCTCTGTTAGGGATTGCTAGAGACAAATCTAGCAACGCAAGAGTTGAATATCCGCACTGAGTCTAAACTTGGTACAGACTTCCGAATACTTCCCTAGTTCGGATTATCTCTAAGACTTTTTGTCAAGTCGCCCTGCAAGTTAGGACATCTTAGTTTAGATGCGGGAAGGGACTACACACTCACTCGTGAGGTTTATCACCTATGTTACGAGTACCAGTTCTATCAAAATCAGGCAAACCACTAATGCCCACCAAACCTAGCCGTGCTAGACGTTGGCTAAAGGAGGGTAAAGCCAAAGTGGTACACAACGACTTAGATTGCTTTGGCATTCAGTTAACCTTTGACACTCAAGAAAACACTCAACCTATAGCCGTAGGCATAGATCCTGGGAAACTTTATTCCGGGATCGGGGTTCAGTCGGGTTTATTCACCCTTTGGATGGGACATCTAGCCTTACCGTTCAAAACAGTTAAGGAACGGATGGAATTACGACGGGTAATGCGTCGAGCTAGACGCGGTAGACGAATTAACCGGAAACTACCCTATTCTGAACGATGCCATCGTCAGAAGCGCTTTGATAACCGAAAACAGGGTAAACTACCACCCTCAATCCGAGCTAACAAACAGCTAGAGTTACGGGTAGTCAAAGAGTTGTTTAAACTGTTCCCCATTAGTGCCATTCACTATGAATTAGTCATGGCTGATGTGGATAGAACCAGTGGGCGAAAATCAGCGCGGTCTGGTGTTGGGTTCTCTCCAGTCATGGTGGGGCAAAAGCAAATGCTTAACTGGCTATCCGAATTAGCCCCCGTTTTAACCCATCGGGGATGGCAACGAGACGGTAACGGAACCAGTCAACTTAGGCAGTGGTTAGGACTAGAAAAAGACAAGAAAAACAAAGCTAACCAGACACCTGCAACTCATGCTGTTGACGGCGTAACTTTAGCCGCGTTTGAGTTTACCCAATGGCGAGAGTGGTACTCGAATAATGCCAAACACGGAAGCTGGTGTGGCGATGTTCAAATCACACCTGCACCGTTTGCAATAATTCGTAGACCACCAATTAGCCGTAGACAATTACACCTGTGTGTTCCTTCTAAAGGGGGTAAACGGCGCAAGTATGGCGGCACAGTTACCCGTCATGGCTTCAGAAAGGGTGACAAAGTTATAGCCGAAAAAGCCGGAAAAACTTACATCGGTTGGTGTTCTGGAGACACCGAGAAACAAGTTTCAGTTAGCGATATTAACTGGAAACGACTAGGGCAATTTAGCGCCAAAAAAGTCCAGTTGTTGCAGCGAAGCACGGGGTTAATCGTCGTGCCTTCACCTGGACCCTTCAAACCTCACCACATTGAGTGGTTCGGTTTGACCTCTATCCCTCCCCAACCTGCTTCGCTGAGGTTGGGGTCTCACGAGGTAAAGCGATGA
>NZ_JAVJZI010000033.1:0-20941 GCF_040223135.1 Coleofasciculus sp. G3-WIS-01 | reverse complement strand
GGCGGGAATCTCACTATCAACGCCACCGACAGGGTACAACTGACCAATCAAGGACAAATAATCGCCGAATCTACCGGCGCCGCCAAAGCGGGGGATATCCAAATTAACACCGAACACCTCAGTGCCACCAATGGCACCATTACCACCTCCACCGAACAGTCTGCGGGTGGTGCGATTACCATCACCGCTGCTGATATCCGCCTATTTGAAGATAGCGACATCACCAGCCGCGTTGCCTCCGGTGCAGGGGGTGGCGGTAATATTACCCTCACCGCCAACACCATCCTGGCATTTGACGATAGCGATATCCTAGCTTATGCCCGTGATGGCAGAGGTGGGGATATCAGCTTGAACACCGTCGCCTTCTTCGGTGAAAACTTCAAACCGGCGCCCAGAGGAACTGACCCCGTTACCCTAGATAATAACGATCGCGTGGATATCAATGCCGACTGTTCGGTGCCCGGCACAATTACCATCCCCGACACCAGCTTTGTTGAGAACAGCTTCATCCTGTTATCAGGCGATGGAATCGACACCGACAAACTGATTGCCGAAAGTTGCATCGCTCGTCGCCATGAACCCCAACGGGGTAGCTTCTTTATTACAGGTACGGGGGGTATCCCGTTTCGCCCTGGGGATCTTTACGATACACCTTATCAGACCGGGACGGTGCGGTCAATTCCCAGTGAGGGAGATGGGGAAGCAGGGGGAGCAGGGGGAGCAGAGGGAGCAGAGGGAGCAGGGGGAGCAGAGGGAGCAGAGGGAGCAGGGGGAGAATCTTCGTCCTCAACTCGTCGCCCTTGGAAAATGGGTGATCCGATTATTGAACCGACGGGGATATATCGATTAGCCAATGGGAAAGTGATCATGAGTCGCCTATGTGGGGAGTAATATCATGTCCGGTCAATCACCCCTGAATAAAAACGCTGCAACGATGGCTTTTACAGCATTGCAATTATGGGCAATCGTCACGACATGATATTATAAAGGGTAGTAGCGTGGCACACCTAAAATGGTGGATTAGTATTGTAGGGGCGCACGGTGTGCGCCCAATTTCACCGTCAAATCTATTCCACAATTTTAGCTGTGTCAGTCCAGTACCTAAAATGGTGGATTAGTATTGTAGGGGCGCACGGTGTGCGCCCAATTTCACCGTCAAATCTATTCCACAATTTTAGCTGTGTCAGTCCAGTAGTGGGGTGGCACACCTAATTTGATAGATTAGATTCGGCTTGTAGTAGGGAACCTTAGTCCCTAGATTTGGTTGGGTTCCCTGGCGTCAACCCAACCTACAACCTATTCCACTGCAACGATGGCTTTTACAGCATTGCAATTATGGGCAATCGTCAGGACATGATATAAAGGGGTTTGGTAACCAAACCCCTACGGCGTCTTAACAAATCGTATTAGCAGGGAAACTTATCAGACCTAAAAGAAATTTTAACCATTGTCCTGTATCAACTTTGACAAATTGCCGTCATAATCAATGGATAGGCAAAGAAATGCCAATGCAACCAACAGGAAAATAGATGTATGGGTATAGCTGACTGTTTAATGATTACACTCTTTAGTGCCATAGTCTGCATCTGCTTACCTAAGATGCTGATGGTGATGAGTTCAACGGTTCGTCGAATCCGTAGCTACCTATTTAGTTTTCCTCAAAAAATAAATCCTATCCAGCCCCGTGCAATTGGACATAAAAATGTATCTCAAGTCGGTTGACACTCAAAACTCTAACGGGTAGGCGATTCTTGAGATAGGGGTAAAGTAAACCAAAACGTCGTACCCTCTCCAGGAGAACTAATCACCCCAATTTCGCCTCCGTGTGCTTTAATAATTTGCCGACACAGGTACAATCCCAAGCCAATACCGCTTAAGCTGCGAGAAGACGCGCCGCGATAGTAGAGATCAAAAAGGCGATCGCACTGTTGTTGTTCCATCCCTACTCCATTATCCGCGATCGCACAACGCACCATATCCCCCCCAACAGCACCCTCCACCACCGTCGCACTCAGGGTGAGGTGAATTCCAGGGAGGTTGTGTTTCATCCCATTGGTGATTATATTCTCAAACACTCGCCACAACTGTTTGGCGTCAGCACTCACTAAAGGTAAATCATCGGGAACTTGATTCGTCAACGTCACTTGATTTTTGACCAATAACGGTTGCAACTCTGTGAGAATATCTTGAATAAGTTGACTCAGTTGCAAGGGTTCGCACTCACAGGGAATCCCATAAGATTCAGCCGCGTGAATCTCCAGTAACGAGTTAATTAAATTAAGTTGGCGATCGCTACTTTGGATCATCCGCTCTACAATAGAACGTGAAACGGGAATTGTCAATTGTCCTTGGTCATTTGTCCTTAGTTCTTGATTTTCAGGAGAAAAATAACTATTCAGTAAATTTTTCAGCACCATTAACATCCCCATCACCGGTGTGCGTAAATCATGGGATACTGCATGTAAAAACACATCTTTGAGTTGATTGAGTTCTTGCAATTCCTGCATTTTTTGCTGCAATTGCGCCGTTCTTTCTTCAACTTGATACTCCAAGTTTGTATTCAGTTCGCTAAGCTGTTGGTATAATCGTCCCTGCTTAATCGCAATCGCCACTTGCGTCGCCAGACGGCGCAGCAAATCCACTTCCAATAGTTGCCAATGACGCGGACTTGTGCATTGATGCGCCACTAATAAGCCATACATTTGCTCATCCACAACAATCGCCACGGCTAAAGCGGCTTTCACTTGAAATTGCTCCAAATATTTAGCGCGTTCCGGGGACGTTTCCAAAAGCTCGGTATCTTCAACAACTTGCACATCAATATGTTCAAATAAAGCAATTAACTCCTGAAGATACTCGTCATTTTCCACTGCTAAATCCCAACAGGATGGAAAACTACCCGCCACAGATTCCGCCACGACTTTACCATGCATCGTCCCATCCATATAACTAATCAGCACCCGATCCGCTTGCAAGAATTGGCGGACTTCTGCTACAGTCGTATTCAGAATTTCATTCAGATCCAGCGATCGGCGAATGCGAGCCGCAATTTCTCCCAACAAGCGATCGCGTTCCCCTGCTTCTCGTAATCGCGCTTCGGCTTGCTTTTGCTCCGTAATATCCCGCACCACGGCTAAAAGATGGGGTTTCCCTTTGTACATAAACCCAGTTCCCCGCACCTCAATCGGAAACGGCGTACCATCGGAACGCAGATCCACCGCTTCCCGCTGAAAGGGAACCCCCTGTCTAACCGCAGTCAGATACTCGTAAAATATGGGATGGGAGTCCGGATGAATAAAGCTTTCGGGATCAAGATGAATAAACTCTGAATAGGAATAACCATGCATTTGACAAGCGGCTGGATTTACCTCCACGAGTTGTCCATCTAAATCGCTAATAATTAAACCATCCGTGGTGGCTTCAAAGATTGCCCGATATTGGACTTCACTCTCTTTGAGACGCTGTTCAGCCAATTTACGCTGAGTAATATCATGGGTAAGTGCCAATAAGCAACGTTCTCCCCTTAAATTAATAATCTCGGCGGAGAGTAAACCGATGAGAATTTCACCCGATTTCGTCCGAAACTCATATTCTTGGTTCGTAATCGAACCGTGCTGCTGCAAACTACGAATCATGCGATCGCGATCATCAGAATGCACCCAAATATTCAATTCCTCAACAGTACGACCAATCACCTCTTGACGTTCATACCCAGAATACCGCATAAATGTTTCATTGACCTCGATATACCGTCCATCTGCTAAGGTACTAATCGTGATCGAATTGGGACAACAGCGAAAGGCTTTAGCAAACTTTTCCTCGCTCAACCGCAACGCTTCTTCCGTGCGCTTGAGTTCTGTAATATCCACACTGACACAGACAGCCGCTTGACCCTGTTGGTATTTCTGAGCAACTAATAAATAATACCGACAATTATCGTCAACAAAGGTTTCAATTTCTCGGTTGGCTTCCTGGAGTGGATTGGCAAAAAAATGGACAATAAACTCCTTAAATCCGGGGGTAGAATTCATAAACCCCAGTTCTTTCCCCACAAACGCTTCGGGGGATAATCCAAATGTCTTCGCCAGATAACGGTTGACGCCCTGATACTTTAAATCTGTCCCCACCCAAGACACACATCCGGGTACAGCATCTAAAATAGCTTGTAACTGGTCTTTCGCCGCTTGTAGTGATGCGATTAACTGCTGTTCCGTTTCCTGCGCCCGTTGGCGTTCAGCAATTTCCTGGCGCAATTGCTCATTGGTGGCGGTTAACGCCGATGTGCGTTCAGCGACTCGCTCCTCCAATTGTTCATTCATCAAGCGCAGGGCGTTTTGAGCTAAATGACGTTCGGTGATATCGTGACCAATACAGAGAATACCTGTCACTTGTCCTGAGACATCCATGAGCGCTTTATTCGTCCACCCTACCCACACACGACTCCCATCCCGCCGGATATTTTCATTTTCGTGGTAGCGGTATTGATCCGGATGTTGGATGATGTCTTGAATTAAAGTGGTTAAGTTGCGTCCCGATGTCTCGGTTTTTGGAATAATCGTCTTAGCTGCAGAATGTCCGAGGATTTCTGTTTCCGGATAACCTAAAAACTGTTGGGCAAATTTGTTTAAAAAGGTGATTGTACCTTGAGTATCGATGCGTAAAATTAAGCTATTGGCATTTTCGACGATGTTTCGATAATAAGCCTCTCGCTCTCGCCATACCTGCTCAACCTGTTCTCGTTCAGCAATCTTGCGCCGCAGTTGCTGATTGATCTGTTTTAATTCGTTGATCTCGTCTGAGTTGTCGGGTTGTCCTTGGCTCTCAGGGTAGAATGACAGGGGGATAGGGGCTTGCAGGGGAGAGTTAGGCGAGCGGGGGTGATTATCGCCTCGGTTGTTGACAATGGCTAGCCAGAGCTGTTTGAGCTGTTGATACATCGGCGGCGTTCCGAGAACGGTTCCCAAAACGTAATGTTCTTCTCACTATACTCTGACAAGTCTCGCCATGTTTATCCTTTGAGCTCGAACCAACAATTAACCCACCGGGAGACGGTGGGTTAATAGACGTATAAGTTTCATGGAATAATCACCCTGATGAATTCGCTGCTCTCTCGTACCTTCTATTTTAGTGAGTAGAGTTAAGCGTCTGTCGATTTAGCCTCAAAGAATTAGATGGCTGACTCAACATCCCTCCTACACTGTTTTTTTGGCGGTGCGGGCGGGAAGAATCCAGCACAATACTGGCGACAGAACCATCGAGAAAACAGAAACGATCAAAATCATCGATAAAACTTGGCTGAGTTCAGTAGTCATGATCCTTACCTCAATAGTTTTTTGTCAGGTTATAAGGCTTTTCTACTTCAAGTTTAACCGTTTTGTATCTCCGAAAACACATTTTAATGTAATTTTATGGTAAAGATATCCGCCATTTTTATAATGTAATCTTTATTGATTTTTGTTAAGTATTATTCATGAACTAAAAAATGTGCAGGGGCGCAATGCTTCAGATGTACCCTGGCACATCTAGAACATGGGAAAGGTAGTGTAGGGGCGGGTTTTACTATTATCGTTTCCGTTTCACAACAGATGCAACTCGCGCCCGCCCCGACGACGTAGAGACGTAGCATGCTACGTCTGGAACACTGTTAGCAGAGCGTCATGGTTTAGAAGCGGTAACCCGCACCCGCTTGAATACTAACAGCAGAAGCTGGACTATTTTGATAAGCTTCAATCCCCACCTTTGTATCGCCATAAACAACAAGATTGCGACCAAGTTGAGCTTCAGCACCGACGGTAATAACAGGAGCATTTTTGTTTCCTAAAGGTGTGGCATGTTCTTCGGCTTCAACCCAAGAATAACCAGCACCAACGTAAACATTGGCATTGTTCGTGACAGGAACATCGTAGGAAACAATCGGCATAATGGCGCTGGTATCCTCACTGAATAGAACAGCACCGCGCAGAGAAACTGGCGCTTTTGAAGTCGTTACACGACCTTGAATATTCCCGCCAAATGTTGCCGCATCATTATTTTGTCCACCGCTGGTCACGCCTGCGGCGACACCAGCACCGATATAGTTAGCATCAGTTCCAGTGGGCTTAGCAGATGCCATATCAGCCGATAATAAAACAGGCGCGATCGCGGTAGCAGCTAGGGTTGAAAAGGTAACAAAAGACTTAATGTTGCGTTGCATAGTAACGTCCATCAATAGGTAAGGTGTAGTGTTGCGTTGTTACTATTCAAGTCGTTTTTAATCGAGTCAATGTTCCAGATTTAGGTTTTTTTTGATTGATTTATTTTTGGATAAACCTTGGATGCCTTGACAATTAAGCATTTCAGAAAAACCACTTGATTATTTTTCGGTAGCTTTTCCAATAAACATAGAAACAAACGTGAAACTTAGTTAAAATCAATCGAAAAATTATAGTTAGCTTTTGATAATTTGTGAGCCGCCAGTAGACTATTGATTAACTGTCACATTTTTTGTCATTTCGTCCGGATGAGAGTTTCCTCGCCCAGACGGTGGGGAGGGTTCGTAGTAAGGGATGCGAGCCTTAAATTTTATGGGTAACAAGCCTCAACCCAAGATGGTGGACTGACACAGCTAAAATTTTGGAATAGATTTGACGGTGAAATTGGGCGCACGCCGTCATTGGTGTCAACTTAAGTCACAACCCTTACCCATTCTCGTTTCCAGCTTTAGGGTGGAAATGCTGCTTAAGCGGCTTGAACCCCTTGTCAAAGGAGGCGGAGCCTCAACAGAGGCATTCCCAGGCATAGCCTGGGAACGAGAGTGTGCCTGGAAGCCTGCTCACTAACTGATTTGGCTTAAGTTGACACGGATGTTGCCCCAACAAGGTTCTATTTCACAGAAACCTTAGCACCAGCTTCTTCTAGTTGTTTCTTGGCTTCTTCTGCGGCTTCTTTTGCCACCGCTTCTTTAATCGGCTTGGGCGCAGACTCGACCATATCTTTGGCTTCCTTGAGACCCAAACCAGTCATGGTTCGCACGACTTTCAGAATGGCAATCTTCTTATCGGCGGGAACTTCTTCTAAGATGACATCAAATTCTGTCTTCTCTTCCACCTCTTCAGCCGCTGCACCAGGTGCACCGGGAGCCGCCATTCCGGGCATCATCATCATGCCACCCGCAGGAGCCGCTGCGCTAACGCCAAAGGTGTCTTCGATTTGCTTAACTAATTCCGACGCTTCCAGCAACGTCAGGGATTTTAGCTTTTCCAAAATTTCGTCGGTTGTAGCAGACATGAATAAACTCCTTCGTTTGACTTTTTACGTTTGACCCTTTGACTAAGCTCAGGGTAAGCTTTTTACTTCCAAGGTAGCGGTAGGTACTAACCACCGCTTTCTTTCTGAGCGGAGAGCGCTTGCAAAACCCGACCCAGTGAGCCAGGAATTTCGTTGACGCTGCGACCCAGGGACGCTGGGACTTCGTTGACACCCACAGCCAGTTTGGTGGCGATGGAATTAATCGCACCCGCAATCTGCCCGATGAGTTCTTCCTTAGACGGCAAGTCAGCAATCGCCTTGACTTGCTCTTGACTCAAGGCTTGACCTTGCATCACGCCGCCCTTGAAGTCGGTTTTTTTGGTGGCTTTCTGGAAGTCCTGATATGCCCGAATTGCACCACCCACATCGTCTTTGACTAACATGAAGGCGGTGGAACCGACCAAGAATTCGGTCATGGGTTGCCAGTTTTCATCATCCTCAACCGCCCGCCGCATCAGGGTATTTTTCGTGACCTTACAGACTGTGCCTGTGGGACGCAGCCGATCCCGCAAATCGGTAATTTGAGCCACGGAAAGTCCCTGGTAGTCAATGATGATGGCGAGTTGGGACTCACTCAAGAGTTGCTTGAGATCAGCGACGACGTCCTTTTTATTTTCCAGGGTTCTGCCCATTCTTGTTTCACCTCCTTGTTTCCTTTCATAGTTGATAGTTAGAAAATCCTGCCATTAGCCATAACAAAACCCCGGACATGCCGGGGTTTCGCTCTTGTATCTTTAATACCTGTACTTTAGTTTAGATGTACAGTCATAGTGGATACGTCGGGCGCTGACCTCGGCAGGATATTAAGTGATGAACACCTGCTGTCTTTGGTACAAGCCAATTAAATATTGGATCGTCAACAAATCTAACGGTTCACATTAGGCAGCCTCAACCGCTTTCAAGTCCCGTAGCGTCGGGATATCGACTTCGATGGAGGGTCCCATGGTAGCGCTGACAAATATGCTGCGCCAAAAGCGACCTTTCGCCCCTGAGGGACGATTGCGGTCAATCGTTTCCTGTAAGGACTTGAGGTTGACCAACAAGTCTTCAGCAGAAAATGATGCCTTACCAAACATAACATGAACGATGCCTGTGCGATCGGCACGAAATTCAAGTTTACCTGCTTTGAATTCTTCGATCGCTTGGGTTAGGTCAAAGGTAACGGTACCACCTTTGGGAGAGGGCATTAAACCCCGTGGCCCGAGGAGCCGTCCTAACTTAGCCACTTGGGGCATCATGTCTGGCGTGGCAATCAGGCGATCAAAATCCATCATGCCATTTTGAATTTCGCCAATTAATTCTTCAGAACCGACAATATCTGCTCCCGCATTACTCGCTTCTGTGACTTTTTCGCCTTTGGCAATGACCGCAACTCGCACCACCTGACCCGTTCCTTTGGGTAGTGATACGGTTGTCCGCAGTTGCTGATCGGTATATTTGGGATCAATTCCCAAGCGGATATGTGCTTCGGCGGATTCGGGGAATTTTGCCGTCGCGGTTTCTTTTAAAAGCTTAAGAGCTTCTATGGGTTCATAAGGTCGCTCTTCAACCTTGCCAAGTAATTCTTGTAATCGACGTGATAGTTTTTTGGGCATTTATCTCTCCTGGGGTGACTAACGAAGCTTCTTACCTCTCCCCCAAATTAGGTTGACAATGGTCTTTGATTGCGGGTTGATGGCATTTAAATCTCAACCCATGGACTATTCCGCGATCGCGACGCCCATATTCCGGGCAGTCCCTTCGACGATTTTCATTGCTGCTTCAATATCATTGGCATTGAGGTCAGGCATTTTCGTCTGAGCGATTTCTTGCAGTTGCGCCCGGGTGATAGTGGCAACGTTTTGCCGATTGGGTTCACTTGCGCCTTTTTCAATACCCGCTGCCTTTTTGATCAGCACGGATGCAGGTGGGGTTTTGAGGATAAAGGTAAAACTGCGATCCTCAAACACCGATATTTCTACGGGAATGACCATTCCTACTTGGTCGGCGGTCTTGGCGTTGTATTCTTTACAAAACGCCATAATATTCACCCCATGCTGACCAAGAGCCGGTCCTACTGGGGGAGCAGGGTTGGCTTTCCCCGCCGGGAGTGCCAACTTAATAACTGCAACGATTTTTTTTGCCATTCTTAGCCTGTTTTTTCCACCTGATTGAATTCTAATTCAACTGGCGTATCTCGCCCAAAAATGGAGAGTAACGCCTTGAGCTTACTGCGTTCGGGGCTAACTTCAATCACTTCGCCTTCAAAATCTTTAAACGGACCCGATAGCACGATGATTTTGTCGCCAACAGCCATGTCTACTTTAATAACTGGCTCTTGTTCTTCGGCGTGCTTGAAGATCCGTTCGATTTCTCCAGGACTCAGGGGTACCGGTTTAACGTGACCTCGCCCCCGTCCATAGCGACGTTTCTGTTCTGCCCCTACAAAATTAATCACATTGGGTGTGTTTTTGACAACCTGCCAGCTTTCATCATCCATGACCATTTCCACCAAGACGTAGCCAGGGAAGACCTTTTCTTCAGAGTGCTGGCGAGATCCATCCTTACGGATTTTCACCGTCGGCGTTTGGGGAATCTGAACTCTTAAGATTCGGTCAGCGACATCTAGGGTTTGCACTCGCTGTTCTAGATTTGTCTTTACCCGCTTCTCACAGCCGGATGCCACCTGAACCGCATACCAACGGGCAGGTGGGGCTTCTTGTAGCTGTGAGTCGCGATCGTATGATTCGTTTGCTGCAAAACTCATCCAAATACCTGTTGTGATGCCCACAAGAATAAGCCATCCACTAAATAGATTAGGGTGGCTGATAGCACGACCATCAATAACACGGCAGCCGATTCGCTAATGAGTTGCTGCCGAGAGGGCCATACGACTTTACTAAGTTCCTCTTTGGTTTCTTGAAGAAACGTTACAACATTAAACCCAGAGGCTTTTTCCTGAGACTCTGTGTCCGTTTTTGTTTTCTTTGCCACAATAAGTTGATTTCCCCCTTCTACTGATTATCAGAGCTGTTCAACCCAGCACTCATAATTCATATTAACCTGCTTCACTCATCAGTGAAGTGGATAAGACTTGGGTAGAACTGCTGATGCTCCCCCAATTTTATATATTTATAACGCGCCCTGGAGGACTTGAACCCCCGACATCAGGTTTTGGAGACCTGCGTTCTACCAACTGAACTAAGAGCGCTTGGGTTGGCTGGTAGAGGTGAATTTATCCCCTTTGCTTTACTGAGTGTAACGCAATTAGGGCATGAATACCAAGCCAATATCCAAAAAAATTTAAATTCCCCGGTCAAAGCGCTGCTTAACGCGAGTCGCTTTACCCACACGCTCTCGCAAATAAAAGAGCTTCGCCCGACGAACCTTACCTCGACGCACGATTGTAATACTGGCAATTCGGGGAGAATGGATCAGAAAAACCCGTTCTACACCAACACCTTGGAAGACACGCCGCACGGTCATCGTTTGGTTGATACCACCGTTACGCATGGCAATCACAGTACCTTCGTAGGGCTGAACCCGTTCCTTGTTCCCTTCACGAATACGGACGCCGACTCTAACTGTGTCACCAATATGGACTGTCGGTAGGTCGGATTTGAGCTGTTCCGCTTCTATGGAGCGAATAACCTCTTGAGCATGCATAGTTCTTAAAAAAATCACAGCCTATAATCTTAACGCACTATCTGACTCGGCGTCTAGTTTTGAGTTTTGATCGACCGTAGGGGTTTGGTAACCAAACCCCTGCGATGTAAAGAATTATAGAAAAATGACGATTTTCTCTTGACTCAGGGGAAAACTAGCAGTATGCCAAATGAATCTATGCGACTGGGAGGAGAGTTATGGGTTTCAAAAATCTTCTAGGACCACTGTTGATCCTAGCATTGCTGTTTATCACGTTAGGCGATCGCGTCCTACCTGCACCGCTAGATGATGCTAGCCGCAACACCCGCACCAGCATCAATCAATTTTTAATTGGGCTATTTCCCGACTGGAATCCCACCAACCCAAATGAACGTACTGAAAAGGAAGTTGAGCAATTAGAACAGAGGTAAACTACCTAGTCGGCTCATCAAATCAAGGATTATGATGTAAGCTTTCAGTAGCCCTGTACTGTATTAAATTAATTCTTAGTACAAAGATCCCCGATTTCTTGAAGAGGTCGGGGATCTGGCTGGCATAGACTGTAATTCATTAACCTGAAATTTGCTGTAAAAGTGAAGTCTCTTAACCTATGACCTTAACACTGACGAATCAGTATGATTTTATTCCTCGCTTTTATCGACTAGCGCTCATTAATATTCTTTCCAATTTGATGATTCCCTTAGCGGGTTTAATCAGTGTTGCTTTCCTGGGTCATCTCAGTGAAATTAGTTCCTTAGCCGGGGTTTCTTTAGCTAATATTATATTTAATGTCGTTTATTTAACGCTCGCGTTCTTACGCATGGCAACCACAGGGGTGACAGCTCAAGCTGTGGGAGCCGATGATCGACAAGAAATACTATTAATAGGATTAAGAAATGGATTAATTGCTTTGACATTAGGAATGATTCTGGTTATTTGTCAGTATCCTTTACGAGAGATCGGGTTTTCGTTGTTGAATGCTGATTTAACGGTCAAAGAGTCAGCGATTAATTATTTTAATGCTCGGATTTGGGGCGCACCAGCCGTATTACTTAACTTTGTGCTGATCGGTTGGCTTCTGGGAAGAGAGAGAAACAGTCAAGTCTTAATCTTATCATTTTTGGGCAACACCTTTAATGTTCTTTTAGACTATGTATTTATTATTCAGTTGAATTTGGATAGTAAAGGGGCAGGAACGTCTCTAGCCTGTAGTCAATATCTTATGTGTTTTCTCGCTTTAATCTTTTCGATTCGAGACTTTTCCTGGCAAGACGTAAAAACAGTAATGGCAGAAGTTTTAGAGCCATCTGCGATTAAAACAATGTTTTCTTTTAATCGGGATATCTTGATCAGCAACATCAGTGAATTATCAGTATTGGCATTTTTTGGTAAATTAAGTGCCATGATGGGGACGATTACGTTTACCCAAAATTTCTTACTCGGACAAATCAGTCATCTTAGTGTTTATTTAACCGATGGCTTAGTATTTGCCACAGAAACATTATCCGGAAACTTCAAAGGTCAAAAATCCTCAGAAAAGTTTTTACCTTTACTAAGGGTCGCCGTGATCAGTAGCTTAGTCTTGGCTTTAACTATTGCTATAATTTGTGTTTTATTCCCTCAAACTATCTTTTCTATATTCACCAACAAATCAGAGATTAATACCCAGATTCATATTTATATTTGGTGGTTGTTTTTTCTATTAACCTTTGCCTCAGCTTCTACGATGTTAGAAGGATATTTTGTCGGTTTAGCGGATGGAAAAGTAGTTCGTGATACCAGTTTACTGGCTAGTTTTTGGGGATTTATCCCGCCGGCTGCAGCAACGTGGTATTTGCAAAATAACCATCTTTTATGGTTATCAATGACATTATTTTTGTTTGTCAAAACCGTTGCATTATTGGTCTATTTAGTGATGAACTTAACCGATGGATTATCCAGGACTTCCTTTCGGGAAGACAAGATTTAAATTAAACTTATGATCAATTGGAAAAACACCCTATATAATGAGTTAAAGAATCTCATGGTTTTACGCAAAAAAGGGATGTATTGCAATGAAATCAAAGTTATTTGTCGCTGCAGGAATGATGAGATCCGGGAGTACCTGGTTATATAATGCTACTCGCCTGGTACTTTGTAGTTCACCGACAATCAAGAATAATTTTAGTTGTGGATGGTCAAGAGATTGGAAGTATAAGAAGATCCCGGAAAAAGAATATACGCTGATCAAAATCCATGATTTCAACGAAATGATCGTCAATCAAGCGCACTTTATTTTGTATTCGTATAGAGATATTCGAGACGTGCTGGCAAGTAATTTAAGAACATTCACAACACCTCCATCCATTGAATTCGCTGACTCTCTCATACAAACCCACGAAAAATGGATTAATGTGGCTGATCTAGTGGTTCCTTATGATCGGATTCTCAATCAAAAAAATACTGTTATAGAGGAATTAGCTCGACGTTGTGAGGTAGGTTCTGTGGACGCATCAGCTATTGTTGAGGAAATCAATAATTTGTCTTACGAAAGTGAGGGTGAACGGGATGATATTCACCACAAGACTAATCTTTTTCACAGCAATCATATTACCGATGGTAGTAACGGGTATTGGGTTAACTATTTAGATAAAAATTTAGTGGAAGAAATTGAGAGAAAATATCGAGATTGGTTTGAAAAATATGAGTATCCGATCTAGTACAAGAAGGCAGAAATAACTGAACAGCTAACATCTCCCCCAGCTTCCCCAGCTCCTCCACACCGACAAAGCTGCTCAAATATTTCCGCCGCGCCGCACTAGAGCGTCAGTCTATAGGAGTTTGACATCCTCCCCCGGCTAAAGAGCGCGGGGGATTCCTCACCACGCCACCTTTAGCCGGGGTGGTCGCTGATTGGGGTTGACGCTTCGCTGAAGGTTGCCTCCAAATGAGGTCTTACACCCTCTCCAGGTCCGTTTATAGTCTCGGAATGCCCTCCCGCGACTTGTATTTACATTACCACAATAGTAGAACGTTATCCGAATTATTTGACTGGCGAATTTATTCGCTACCTAGACGGTTCGCTCGGTTTCATCTCCCAGCTAAAGAGCGTGGGAGATGAAACCCATCGCTTGAACGGTAAAGGCAAGCTGAACCCGGAGAATGACCTGGTGTCCAGATAGCCGTACAGCGATCACAAATTGCCAACTCTTGCTCAAAGGAGGTAACTTGGGCGCTAGGGAGTAGGTAGGCTTCTTGTTCTTGAATCACCAGGTTACAGTCAAAAGCGTCCTGAATCTCCTGGGCTTTGCCAATACCGCCGCGATGGGTAATGAACAGACAGGAGACACCTCCGTGATCCCGCAAAAATTGGTGAGTCCCATCATTCCAAACCGGACAATCAATCAACACCCCAGCCCCATTCTCTACAATGAAATAAGCTGTACCTCCTAAGGTGTCGCGATTGGGTGGAAATGCGAAAATATGATTAAGGACTGGGCGTGGGGATTTGAACACAGTAGCTTATAGATTTAGCGACGAGCTGGAACGAAAAACACGATGATCCGTTTTGATACAAATCAGATTGCACAATGCATGTTGGTCTGTAATCATTAGCCACTCGGACTAATCTTGGTCAAGATTTTGCTTTTATCACGAATGGGTATCTGTACATCATGGAACTCTGGTTACTCCTAATTTTACTTGTTTTCATTGCCTACTTTATTGGCAGGTACTCGGTTACCAGGATGAACCGGATGCCGACACCCCCTGAAAACTCAGCGACTGGATCAACGGTTTCCCAGGCGGCTGAAAAGTTAGGGCTGCGTCCAATAACCAAACAGGAAGAAACTGATCTGCGAAATTGCTTTCCTTGGGGCGTCTACTATCTCCAAAATCTGGAGTATCGTCCCCAAGCGGTTTTATGTCGGGGTAAGCTTCGCACCAATCCTGATGCTGCCTATAAAACGGTGCGGAAAAATGTTGAGGCAGAATTTGGCGATCGCTTCTTTGTGATTTTTCAGGAAAGCTTCAGTGGGAAACCGTTCTTTGCCCTGGTTCCCAACCCCTACGCCCAGTCGAGAGGGAAACGGTTGAATGATGAGTTAACCCGACCCGGTTTAGCGTTAGCTCTGGTGGTCATTACCTTATTTACCACAACAGTGGTGGGCGCTACCCAAATTGCTGGACTTTCTCCGGAACAAGTACAATCTAACCCAGAGGCGCTACTCAAAGGATTGCCCTATGCCTTAGCCCTGATGGCAATTTTAGGGATTCACGAACTGGGTCATTACCTCGTCGCCATGTATTACAAAATGCGGACGACTCTCCCCTACTTTATCCCTATACCCTTTTTCTTAGGCACTTTTGGCGCGTTTATCCAGATGCGATCGCCTGTACCTAATCGCAAAGCCTTATTTGATGTCGGTATTGCAGGTCCGGTGGCGGGATTACTCGTCACCTTTCCACTTCTATTCTGGGGCTTAGCCCATTCTAGTCCGGTTCCTTTGACAGAAGAATCGGGATTGGTGAATATCCAATCCTTAGATCCGCGTTTTTCCTTATTGCTGTCACTCATCAGCAAATTGGCGTTAGGGAGTCAATTTATGCCAGACACGGCGATCAACCTGCATCCAGTCGCCGTTGCTGGGTATATTGGATTAATCGTCACGGCGTTTAATTTAATGCCCGTCGGTCAACTGGATGGTGGTCATATTATCCACGCCATGTTTGGACAGAGAACAGGTGCAGCCATTGGTCAACTGAGCCGATTATTAGTTTTGGTTCTGGCATTTTTGCAACCCGATTTGCTCCTGTGGGCGATTATATTAATCTTGCTGCCCGTTGTCGATGAACCCGCGTTGAACGATGTTTCAGAATTGGATAACTGGCGGGATTTTGCCGGATTGCTAGCACTGACTATCCTGGTGAGTATTCTCTTACCGGTTCCTGGAACCCTTTCTCAATGGTTAAATTTTTAAGCGTCGCCACTCCTCTAACTCCCGATATAGCATGAGAAAAACCCAGTCTTATTGGTTCTGTCTTCTAGAGCTTTCTCCGGGAAAGCCTAGTACAGGGTTGTTTCTCATGCTAACCCGCTAAAATATCTCTTGTCTGCTTTGTCTCCTTTGTGCGATCGCCTAATGGTTAAACTAGATTAAACCCGTGTGGGTTATTCGCTTGTCGTTGTTACCGCCTTCGGTAAACCCAAGGATTAAAAAAATGTCTCAAACTGAAACTTCTCAATTCCATCAACCTCAAACCAACAGTACACCCACTGACGTAGAACAGTCTTCACAGGCAACAGAGGCTCAAGAAAGGCATCTATTACTGGTGGAAGATGATAAAGGACGCCGAGTCTTTAATCTAGAAGCACAAGTCTATTCAATTGGTCGAGATCCTAGCTGCGATATCCGCCTGTTCTCCATGTTTGTCTCTCGCCAACATGCAACGTTACGACGGATGGCACTCGATAATGGTTCATACCGTTACCAAATTGCCGATGGGAACCTTCAAGGTCAACCCAGCACCAATAAAATCCTGATTAATGGTCGCAAAATTAGTACTTATGAACTTAAAGATGGCGATCAAGTCGTGTTTGGCGCAGGCGTGAGTGGGAAATACTACCGACTTAAGCCCGAAGACCAAAAAAGTGGTCCCCTCGACCCGTTTGATATTACTCTAATTGACCCCAGCATGTTAGACGACTAAAATCGTACAAAATTTACATTGGGTTATAGGTTCGTCGTCATTGGTCATTGATTATTGGTGGCTAAGGAATACTTGTGATCAGAATTGACCTCTCCTCGGCATAAATGACCGAGGATTCTAAAAGGATACTTCGGGACGGGTTAAAACACCGTTTTCTTTGATCATCCAGATAAATAATCTAGATGGCGCAGTCAATGACGCCCTACAGACCTTGGCTAAGTTTAATCTTAGCTGTGTCTCTACTTTCCTTAAAATGTTTGCTGCCCCGTTCCCATCGGCGTTAAGGATATATCCGGCGGCAGTTTTAAACATTCCACGCTTAACTCTTTTCCCACTTGACTTCCACCCTTTCGGCTTTTTGCCAAATACAGGTAGAACGTCATTGTCCAAAAACGACGCTTGGGATGTATAGGATTCTTCGGTCTCTACAAACCGAATTTCATGCTGCTGACACAACTGAGCTATTCGATTTTTTAACCGGGATGTTGGTATCTGAACAAACTCTTGATTATTCTTTTTACCCAACTCAATTCCATTTTTATTACCCTGGTTCCAGCCAAATACAACTGTACCAATTCGATTAATAAGGCAGTGATTAATTACTATCCTTGCCACTTTATTCACCGCATCTCGCATTTGTCGATTCCGTTTTTCGCTGATTTGGGCAAGTCTTTCATCCCAGAATCCTTGGGGTTTCCCTTTCTTTAGTTCAGCCACCCGCTTGTTATAGAACTGATTCAAGCTTTTCAGTTTCCGCCCATCTACGATGAAGCTAGTTCCTATGTTGGATACACAGGTTAACCAGTTATTCACACCCGGATCTATTCCTAATGCTCGACTCTTGTCTACATCAGCCTTGACTGATGGCAATTGGTACACAAATTCTGCATAAAAACACCCGTTTCTGGGGAGAATTCGCAGTTCTTTAATCTCTTTAAACTCCAGGTTTGACGGCATCGGCAGCAAGAATTCGGTTAATTTGAACCAAGTCTTAACCATTCTGCCCAAAGGAATCCTAATCTGCCCGTTTTTTAGGCTTAACGCCTGCTTGGGATAACTGACCACTGTCAATCCACCCTTTTTTCGATATTTCGGTAGTTTGGGGTAGACCGGAATCTTGCCTTCCTCAAACGCCTTAGTTAACTCCCTAAATGACTTAAAGGATTCACTGACTGACCTCAATACCTGTTGGGCAGCTTGAGAATGCAATACCTGGAAATGCTTATGGCTTTTATACTCTTTTTCTAGGTCATACTTGCCAATTAAATACCGTCGCTTGAACCACAATTGCCGCGCATAATATATGCCGCAGTTCGTTAATTTGTTTGCCTCAGAACAGATAAAATCTAAAATAGCCGTTTCCTCATAATCTGGCTTTAATAATACCTGCTGACATCCATACAACTGGCATCACCTCCTAGCTTATATTATACTTAATATTAAGCCAATATCCAACCAAAATAGCCGAATTAATTCGGCTATTTAAGGAATGCTCGGTTTCATCCCTCGGATGAATCACGAGGGCTTTCACCTTCGCCCTTCTGTAAGACATGGAACAACAGACAATTCAGGTAATTGGTGGTGGATTAGCGGGTACGGAAGCCGCGTGGCAGATTGCCCAAGCGGGAGTGCCAGTGGTACTCCATGAGATGCGTCCGGTGCGGATGAGTCCTGCCCATCATACCGGAGAATTAGCGGAATTGGTATGCAGTAATTCCTTTGGGGCGCTATCGAGCGATCGCGCAGCGGGGTTGTTGCATGAAGAGTTACGCCGTCTGGGTTCTATTGTTATCACTAAAGCGGATAACCATGCGGTATCGGCTGGGGGGGCGTTGGCGGTGGATCGGGCGGTATTTAGCCACGATTTGACCGAAACCCTTGCTAGTCATCCTCTGATTGAGTTAAGGCGGGGGGAAGTGCCGCAAATTCCTCCAGAAGGTGTTGTGGTGCTGACAACGGGCCCATTGACAAGTCCAGCTTTAGCTGAAGACTTGCAGCGTTTCACGGGGATGGATTATTTCAGTTTCTTTGATGCGGCATCGCCAATTATCGTCGGGGAGTCGATTAACCAAGACATTGCCTTTATGGCGTCCCGATATGACAAGGGAGAGGCAGCCTATCTGAATTGTCCCATGAATCGGGAGCAATATTTAAGGTTTTGGCAAGAATTGTGTCAGGCGGAAAAAGCCCAATTGAAGGATTTTGAGCAAGAAACTGCAAAGTTTTTTGAAGGCTGTCTGCCGATTGAAGAAATGGCGCGGCGGGGAGAAGATACGATGCGCTATGGTCCCCTGAAGCCTGTGGGATTGTTTGATAGCCGTCAGGGAGACTTTCGCGCCACAGAAAATCAGCATAAGCGTCCTTATGCGGTAGTACAGTTGCGCCAAGAAGATAAGGCGGGTCAGTTGTGGAACATGGTGGGGTTTCAGACAAATCTACGTTGGGGCGAACAGAAGCGAGTCTTTCGGTTAATTCCAGGGTTGGAAAATGCCGAGTTTGTGCGGATGGGAGTGATGCACCGCAATACGTTTATTAATTCGCCAGAATTGCTTTATCCAACGCTACAGTTTAAAAGCTGCCCGACAAGGTTAGCGGCGGGTCAGTTGGTGGGAACGGAAGGGTATACAGCCGCAGCGGCTGGAGGTTGGTTAGCTGGGACAAATGCAGCGCGGTTGGTGTTAGGGTTAGAACAGATTACGTTACCACCAACGACGATGATGGGGGCGTTATTTGAGTTTATTAGTTCAGCATCACCGAAACACTTTCAACCCATGCCACCTAATTTTGGCATTTTACCAACCCTAGGAGTACGGATTAAAGGGAAAAAAGAGCGGTATGGGGCGTATCGCGATCGCGCTTTAGCTGATTTGCAGAGTTGGCAGCAAAAATTGCAGGTATCTGCGGCTTGAGTCTTGACAATCTCCGCACTTTTAGGGCGGGGATTCTTCTTTGGTAGTTTTTTGGTGATGACAATAATTTGTCACGATACATATTATTTAAGAAGCGGGCAGCGAGAATCGAACTCGCATCATCAGCTTGGAAGGCTGAGGTTTTACCACTAAACTATGCCCGCAGGCGCTCATAACTTATCTAGTATAAACCACGATAGCACAATTTTGGCAAGTTTCCACCAAAATCATCGGCTCAATTCGCTAGGGGATTAATTTCTAGAGTCAGGGAGTACGACCCATCCACAGGGCTACCCGCCATGTACGTTGGTGAAAAACTCCAATTGGCAATAATCTCCTGGGCGAGTCTCTGGGCTTGCTCTTGAGTGAGTGTTCCTGGTGGCACTTTAGTCTTCTCGGGTAGAACTTCTGCTTTGCCCATATCAGTGATCAAAACGAGAACCTCGATAACCACAGGTTGCTTCAGAGTAATGCCTAAGGATGTGAGTTCATCCACCGAGGGGGGTTGGCTCTTTTTCAGGATTTTGGCAAATTGGTCGCCTGAATTGCGTTGCGGATCGATATTAGAACCACCACCCTGCACGGGTATGAGTCCATTAATAGAGACAATGAAACCCCCGCCGGACTGATTTCCGGGTGACGTGGGTTTTGGTGGTTCCTGTGGCGATGGGGGAGAAGAAGGATTAGGCGTAGTCGGGTTTAGGAGTTCCTCTGATGGCTCAGGAGACTGGGTTTTTCCCGTCCCTTCAGATGGGGTGAACGTTGGCGATGGGTTCGGGGTTTGGTTCGGTGAGTTGGGCGAGGAAACCTTTGTGGGTGAAGGGTTAGGGGTTTCTTGAGTGGTGTTTGCGATCGCCTGATTCGGGCGATTTGTCCGTTGTTCTGACTCGGCTTGAATTTCACGACTCTTTCCTGGTGTTTTTTGAGTAACCGGAGAAGGGAGAGATTGAGTCGCTGGAGTTGGCATGGTAGCATTTGAGGCGAGGGCAATCACCTCAACGGGAATCAGTTGTTGACTCAACCGCCAGTCCTGAAAGCGTCCCAACAGCGCCAGACGCAGCAACCCCACGCCAAGCAGATGAATCGTCACAGAACTTAGAATAACTGTTCTCCATAGCGCCGGTGGGTCAGTGTGACTACGTTGGGGTATCTGAGGTTGGTTTAGTGTTGGTTGTGTCATGACAATCAGGTTGAGATGATTTAATTCCATACTGCCAAATAGCCACTGAGCATCTGGATCAAGTCTTAGCTTTCTTTACCTTACCCACAGCTGCAGCAGAATCGGAAACTATCTATCAAAACGTGGGGGATTGGGGGAGCTATAGAACTCCATCCTCAACGAAACGGAGTGAAGTAGGGTGGGGGTACATTGGACTCCCCCAAGGTAAATTCAATCGGGGTTGACCAGATTGAATTTACAGAGGTATTGCTTT